>JAIRLR010000164.1 GCA_031259195.1 Streptococcaceae bacterium
GACGTGTGCTCTTCAGATCTTGTGTTTGATGTGTGATTAGGAAATTTTGCTTTTTTCACTTACCAATTTTTTGATTTCATCCACTACTTCTGCAATATTCAATCCCGTTGTATCAAGTAAAATAGCATCTTCGGCTTGCACCAGTGGAGAAATTTTACGAGTAGAGTCTAAAAAATCTCGCCGCTGTATTTCATCTTTTAGAGTATTAAAATCGGTTAAAATACCTTTCATTTGGTTTTCTTTAAAGCGCCGCTGAGCACGCTCGAAAACAGAAGCGACTAAAAAAATTTTTACTTGCGCATTTGGTAAAACAACTGTTCCAATATCGCGACCATCCATGACAACGCCGCCATGCTTTCCATAGTTTTTTTGCAACTTTACCATCGTTGTTCGAACTTTTTTATGAGCAGATACATTCGAAACATTATTTGTAACGTCAGGTATCCGAATTTCTTCAGTCACTTCTTTTTTATCAACAAAAATCTGTTGCCCGCTTTTTCCCTGCTTTAAGGCGATTGATATCCTTTTTAACAAATCATCAAGATCCTCTTCGTTATTAACATCAATTTTTTCTTTTAAAGCCATATAGGTCAAAGCACGATACATCGAGCCTGTATCAATATAAATATAGCCGTAATCTTTCGCTAAAATCTTTGCAACCGTGCTCTTACCAGATGAAGCTGGCCCATCAATTGCAATGCTTATTTTTTTCATTATTTTTAACCTTCCCAATAAAAAACTGCTTAGAACCTGTTAACTTGTCTGCCTAATTGCGAACTGCCTTAACGATTGGCAAGCGTTAGCTTGACAGAGTTTAGGCAGGATGTACCTGCTCGGTGCGACTTTTCTGGTAATGTTTGCTTTTCTTCGTCAAAAAGCCTCGAAATAGCACCACTGTTCTTACGTTTTTTTCCTAGAAATGCACAAAATTTCTCAAAAAAACCTGGCAGGTTTACAAGTTGTTTTAAGCTTAATTGATTACAAACTTGGTAAACGCAATTCATCAGTAGAAAGATCGCTAACAGGTTCTTAAATTTTTGACCAAAAATCACTTTGCCAAAAATGTTAAACAGAGATTCCAAAAAAATATATTAGTTTATACGAAGTTCTTGCCCTGGATAAATTGCAGGATAAAAAGAACCGTCTTGATTAAGAGTAATTCCATTTAATTTTGCTAATGTTTCAATAGGTACTCCTACTCTTTGAGCGATTTGTTGTAAACCTTCTCCTTCTTCAACCGTTTCATATTTATGCGCAGCATTTGCATTTGTGGTCGAAGATGATGAAGTTGCTGTTGAGCTATTTACGGAAGTTGTCGATGATTCTTCATCTTCTTCGTCGGCATTTGAGGATTTTGTTGTTTGAGAACTCTTTGTTGAAGAAGATTTCTTTGAACTAGTACTGCTCGTAGTACGCGTACTAGATTTAATCTTTTTTGTGCTAGAAGATTTGGCAACATTAACATTACTTTTCTCACTTTTCCCCACAGTTAAAAAGTAAAATAAAGTTGGAATAAAAACAATGATAGCCAATAAAACCACTAGTAAACGAATAAATAATGTGTTCCCTTTTTTCTTTTTACGCTGTGCCAATCGAGAATTCGAAGTTCCTTGCTCTGTATCGTAAATCTGTGCTTCCCACGGCTCTTTTGCCTTACCTTTTTTGTTGTTAAAAGCCATGCATTTACCTCCTAATCAAACTCTTGCTTGATTGTAGCAAACAAAATTTTAATAGTAAACTTAAGAATTAAATCTTTTAACTTCCTATTACTGTTGCTCAATTATACAGCCTCTAAGAACCTGTTAACGATCTCCAGAATTGCGCAATTTTGATTAATTTTTGACACTTTTTTGTCAAAAATCCTCGAAATAGCACCACTATCTCTGCGTTTTTTTCCGCAAATTGCCTAAAAATTAATCAAAAATTTTATCAATAGCGAGATCGTTAACAGGTTCTAAGCTGCTGAAACACCATTTTGCATTTCAAAAAATTTATGCTAGTATTAGGCAATGTAATTGAAAGCTTATCTGAAAGGTTTTGTGTAATGAATATTAAAAAGACTATTTTTATGTTAGCAGCAACAGTAACAATGACTTCGGGGGCTATTTTTTTAATTGAGGATGCTCATGCTGCATCTCCTGCTGCAGTTGAAGCATTTATTTCCGCAGCAAGTGGTAATGGTGGAACGGCATATGTGAATCAAATGCGAAATCATTTTAATTCGCATCCAGAGATATCTGATAGCGAATTAAGAAATGCTACAGGTTTAGTCCCTCAGTTAGCAGCACAGATTAGAGCGGCATATGCCAATGGAACTTTAACAAAGGACGATGTGGCTAGTCCGGAGGCTTTAATGGCAGCACTTAGAGCAAAAATACCAGGTGCAGTGCCATTACTAAATCAAATTATGGCTGCTACAAAATACGGTGTAGCACAGGCAGCGTCTTTAGTTAGTCCAGAAACTGGAGCAAGTAATAATTCGAACTTACTGAAAAATACTGGCGCAAAACAAAATGTTTCGATCTTAACTTTATTTGCATTAATAAGCTTAGGTTTGACAGCGGCGGTTGTTAGCCAAAAAAGTGGTGACAGAAAAAGATGTCTGGTTTAAAAGGGAAAGTTCGATATATTTATATTCCGCTGATTTTTATGATAATAGGCTATGGAACTGTATGGATAATAGGGAAGCAGCAGATTGATTTTGCTGTTTCCGCTACTTCTTTGCTGTTGTTAAACGATGCTCCAAAAACAGCTGGTAAAATGCTTTATAAAAGCGAAGTTGCAAAAATAGATGATGAGATTCCTTCATCGTCTATAACTTATCCAAAAGAAGAAGACCAGTTTGGAGAAGTTGTCGCGGAAAAACAAAGTTTGAGCATTCCTTTGTTTTATGGAGATTCAGTGGATATTTTGGAAAAGGGTGCAGGAATGTCTTCAAGTGGATGCTTTCCTGGGCAGTTCGGAACAGTTTTAATCGGCGGGCATAATCGTCCAGAGTTTGGCAAAATAATGAAATTAGCTAATGATGAAATTTTTTTTATAAAAACAAACTATGGAACTTTTTTATACAAAGTGTTGGAGTTCGATATTATTAAGCATGATGATAACGCAAGAATAGCTAATGAGCTAAATAAAAAAAATGTCAGACGTGTTTTGTTATATACTTGTTATCCACTAGAAGCTGTTGGTTGGGCAAATGATCGTTATATCGTGATTGGCGAACAAATAGGTGGGCCCAAGATTGATGTCACAAAATAGTAAGTAAACTTTTTAAGGGAGTTTTTTCGCTTGGGAGATAATAATTTTTTTAGTACGTTTTCGCAAATGTTCCTTTCTTTTATTGGTTCGGTGTTTTTGGTTAGTTTTCTGATTTTACTAAGCTTAAGGCTTAGTTTATTTAGTGAAAAGCATATGTTAAAAGTAGCGGATCAAACAGATTACTACGCAAAACTCACTTCAGAGATCAATAAAGAAAGTGCGAACTTTGCTTTAGGAAGTAATGTTCCAAAAGAAATTTTAAAAAATGTCTTTGATACTAACACTGTAAAATTAAATGTTACAGCTTATATCCAAGCTATTTATACTTCTAAAGTGAAACTTAGATTAGAAAATAAAGCTGCGCTGAGTGATAAATTATTGCAAAAGATTGAAAAATATGCTGTCGATAAAGGTTTAGAAATTCAGTCGAAAGATTCGTTGAACACTTTGGTTGATAAAATTATTGTGATTTATAAAGGCTATGTTCATCCGCCTTTTTTGCTGAGCTTTGGGCAAAAGGTTATGAATTTTAAAAAGTATTTGACGATTGGGTTGATTGTATCAGGTGTTTTATTTTTTTTGATTGCCATTTTCTTGCTGATTTCTCTTCATGGCTATATTCATCGATTGCTGCGTTTTACTTCATATAGCTTTGTCGCAGCTGGACTTATGGGGATGGTAGTTCCTGCAGTGATTTTGTTAAAAGGAGTTTTTGCCAAGGCCGCAGTAGGAGTTAAGTCTCAAGCTATGTCTTTATTTATCAGAACGTACATTAATAGCTTTTTATGGATGTTTGTCATTATTGGTGGAATTTTACTAGTCTTAGGCATCATTTCAGCAGTGATTTCTGAAAGAAAACGTGCAAAACTAATTTATGTTCGTTAGAACCTGTTAACTTGTATCTCTATATGATGAATCCCGTTGTACAAGTTTGTAATCAAGCAAAGCTTGAAACAACTTGTAATAACCCGACAGGTCTTTTGACGAAGAAAGGCAAGCATTACCAGAAAAGTCACAATTACGCAGACAAGTTAACAGGTTCTTAAAAGGAAGAGTGAGGATGGCTAGAAAGAAACAAACAATTGAAGTGCAGTTGACTGAAAGAAAGCATAGTATTGATGATGGTCAAGTGCTGGTGACAAAGTTAGCTATCGGAAAGAAGACGATTGGTTTTATTGTTCTTGATAAGAAGCGCTTTTATGTAAAAGTGAGTGGCGAAAGGAAAGTAGCGGTTAAGTCGATGGATGAAGGTATTGAATACTTAATCGCTAAATATAATCTTCAGCAGTAGGGGGATAATTATGGTACTTGCGGACTTTGATAAGTATTTAAAAAAATATGCACGTTTGATTGCAGAAATGGGAGTGAATGCGCAGCTTAATCATCTGGTTTTTCTGAATGTTCAAATCGATCAAGCAAGGTTAGCTCATCTTATTGTTGAAGAGTTGTATTCATTAGGCGTGGCGGAAGTTATCGTTGACTACAAAGATGATGTTGTTGATTTGGCTAGATACTTGCATGCAGATGAGAAACGACTGACCACCGTTCCTGATTCATATACTCAGCGCTTAAAAGAGTTTGTTGATTTGAAAGTAAGTCGCATTTCAATTAACTCAAGTGATCCGGCTATTTTTAAAAGTGCAGATAGTGAGCGTATTGTTAAGCGTTTAGCTGCGTTTAATGCTGCCTCTTTTGATTATGCAACCGCTATCCAGTCTAATAAGATGAGTTGGACAGTCGCGGCTGCGGCGTCTTATAGCTGGGCGGCAAAGGTTTTTCCAGATTTGCCAACAAAAGAAGAACAGCTGGATGCATTGTGGGAGCAGATTTTTAAAACAACGCGCATCTACGAGGATGATCCTGTTAAGGCGTGGCAGGAGCATAATGAAAAGCTATGTAAACAAGCACAAAAGTTAAATACTGCTCAGTTTTATGCCTTGCATTATACTGCGCCAGGAACTGATCTAACGATTGGTTTGCCGAAAAATCATTACTGGGAAGGAGCAGGAGCGACTAATGCGCAGGGGGAGTTTTTCATAGCCAATATGCCAACGGAGGAAGTTTTTACTGCGCCTGATAGAAATCGTGTGGATGGGCTTATCTCTTCGACAAAGCCCTTAAGCTATGCAGGAATTATTGTTTCAGGAATGAAGTTTACTTTTAAAGATGGCAAGGTTGTAGATTTTTCAGCAGAGCAAGGGCAAGATGTATTGGAAAAATTGATGGCCACTGATGATGGTGCACGCTACTTGGGTGAGGTGGCGTTAGTGCCTGATCCATCCCCCATCTCCCAGTCTGGCATTACCTTTTTCAACACTCTTTTTGATGAAAATGCATCTAATCACCTAGCGTTAGGGCAAGCATATGCAACGAGCTTAGTTGGAGGCGAAAGAATGAGTCAAGAGGAGTTGAAGGCATCAGGTTTGAACCGCTCAGAAATTCATGTGGACTTTATGGTCGGATCTGAACAAATGGATATTGATGGCATCAAAAAAGATGGCACACATGTGCCCGTCTTTCGTGGTGGTGACTGGGCGGAATAAGTAAAGTATGGATCATAATTCATGTAAATTTTTATGGCAGGATTTGAGAAAATAAGCGCTGATAGCATATCCTGCCTGACGGAAGAGGAAAATACGTGAAAAAATTCAATCTGAACAAAAATATTATCGTGATTTTGATGATCATTATTCTGGTTATTGCAACAGTGACTTTATCTGTGCTTTTTATGAATAAAAGAAAACAGTCAAATATTGTAACCTCCACGATCAATGACTCCATTGCTTTTGTTGATAAAACCTTATCAGCGCCGATAAAATTTTTACATAATGGCATTAGCATGATTGACGACTTAGTAAACACTTATGAAGAAAACAAGCAGTTAAAAGTAAAGCTGGATGACTATGATGAAGCTGTGGTCAAGTCCAAAAATAAAGATAGGGAGATCAAAGATTTAAAAGAGCAACTGAAGCTAAACGAGACATTAACCGACTTTGAAAAAATTACATCTAATGTTATCGATCGTTCAACAAACTCATGGCAAAATAACTTAATCGTAGATAAGGGAGTGGCTGATGGAATTGAAAAAGACATGGCAGTGATGAGTAAAGATGGCTTGATTGGGCGCGTTGTTCAAGTGAATAAGCATAGTTCGAAAGTGGAACTTCTAACAACTACCAATAATAGTGTCAACCGTTTTTATGTACGCATTTCAGGATCAGATGGGGCCAAAGGTAACGGTGTAATCAAGTGTTTTGATGAAAAAACGCAAACATTGCTCATCAATCGAATCCAAAATCAAAGCGAGATTAAAAAAGGAGATTTGGTCCAAACATCAGGATTAGGCGGCAGCAAAGCACCGGCAGATTTGCTGATTGGTAAGGTTGTAAAAGTTAAATCTAGCGAAGATGGAGCTTCTAAAGAAGTTTATGTTAAGCCCAGAGCTACGATGTATGATATTTCTGTTGTTACGATTATTAAGAGGTCATCCCGAGAGGTTGCGCAACCATGAAGCAAGTGAATTTAAAGTATTATGCTCCTATTATTTTTTTTCTAAGCATCTTACTAGATGGTCAACTCTTTACCGTTATGGAAAGGATTACAAAGGATCATTACTTTACTGTAGCGAACTTAACGCTGCTGCTTTTTTTAGTTGGAGCTATAAAACTGCCTAAAAACTATATTATCTTTTTAGCGATTATCATCGGAGGTCTTTATGATATTTACTTTACAGGGATCTTAGGCATCAATGCCTTTCTTTATCTGTTTTTTACTTATTGGTTTGTGCACTTTCAAAAAACGATCAATAAAAATACCTGGACACAGTTAGCTAGCTTTATTATTGCTTTTACAAGTTTTCAAATATTTTTGATGCTGATGCAAATTATTTTTGGATTGGCAAAAGTGAATTTTGTTTTATTTATTGTTTCTACGCTGGGACCAAGTATTTTATTTAACATCTTGCTGTTTCTGCTTTTTATTTGGCCACTTCGCTTTTTATTTTTAAGAGCCTGTTAACTTGTCTCTCTATTGATGGATCCCGTTATACAAGTTTGTAATCAAGCAAAGCTTGAACAAGTCGTAAAGAACCCGACAGGTCTTTTGACGAAGAAAGGCAAAAAATTACCAGGAAAGGTACAATTAGGCAGATCGTTAACAGGCTCTTAGATGATAAGGTTACGGGAAAGGATTTTTATGAAGTATACAGAAATTATGATTCGTTATGGTGAGTTATCAACAAAAGGGAAAAATCGGAATTATTTTATTCAGCAGTTAGCCAAAAATATTCGTAAAATTCTAATCCCATTTCCCGCTGTAGAAATTTTAGTTAGGCGTGATCGTACACGTCTTTTGATTAATGGTGAAGATAGCGATTTAATTATTCCAAGATTAAAAAAAGTATTTGGAATTGTTAATTTTTCTTTGGTAGTTCGGGTTGAAAAAAATTTAGAAATAATGAAACAAACTGCAAAGGAAATTGTGAAAGAGCAGTATAAGCCAGGTGCAACATTTAAAATAACAGCTAAACGTCAAGATCATGATTTTGAACTTGATACCAATGGTTTAAACCAATTTTTAGGTTCAACGATTCTTGAAAGCTTGCCAGAGATAAAAGTGCAGATGAAAAAACCTGATATTAACTTACAAGTCGAAGTCAGAATGGATGGCGTTTATTTCTCAACATCAACCATTAAAGGAGCTGGTGGTTTGCCTGTTGGTACAGGTGGGCGTGGGATGCTAATGATGTCCGGTGGCATCGACTCTCCTGTCGCAGGATTTTTAGCCATGAAACGCGGAGTAGAAGTTGAAGTTGTTCACTTTGCATCTCCACCATACACTTCATCAAAAGCTTTACAAAAAGCTAAAGACTTAGCACAAAAATTAACTCCATTTGGTGGTAATATTCAGTTTATCGAAGTGCCTTTTACAGAAGTTCAAGCAGAAATTAAAGCTAGAGTTCCGCTGCCATACTTGATGATGATCACAAGACGCATGATGTTGCGGATTACGGATTTACTACGTAAAAAGCGAGATGGTTTAGTGATCGTTAATGGGGAAACCATCGGACAAGTAGCCAGTCAAACTCTGCATTCAATGATTGCTATCGAAGATGTTACAACAACTCCGATTATTCGCCCGGTTGTTACTATGGATAAGGCAGAAATTATTGAATTAGCTAAAAAAATTGACACTTTCAGCTTATCCATTTTACCTTTTGAGGACTGCTGCACAACCTTTGCTCCGCCATCACCAAAAACAAAACCAAACTTAGAAAAAACACGAGCATATGAAGCATTTTTGGATGTTAAAGAACTGATCAAACGCGCTTTAGAAAACATTTCAGTAACAGAAATCACAGCTACCACAAGCCAAATGCCAGAAAACGCAGAAGAATTTGAGGATTTGCTGTAAAAAGACTATCTAGTTTCCGAGGAGGCTTAAATAAATAATTTAATTTGTCATCCAACTTGGTAATTCACTAATATCAAGCAAGGCAGAAACAGCATTGAACATAATTTCTGGTGCGCCACCCACAACTGTATCCAGTTCTTCCATATTAAGCGCATCTTCACCGTAGATAATCGCTTTTATACCTTTAAGATCGTTCTCAAATTCTTCATCTGTATAATCTAAAATATGCTCTTTGGCAATAGCCAACGCCTCTTCTTTTGACTCTATCGTTAAAATTTTTCCTAAAGTTTCTTGATCTGTACTCATTAATTCTAGTAACTTATTTTCGTTATCCACCAACAGTCCTTCTTTCTTAAGTCAAATAGTATATAAGTATTCTATTTACATACCAATTTTAACCTATGAAGAAATGTTTTGCAAAAATAATGAATTTATTCTAGCTGTTGTTGCCAACTTTTCAATAGTTCACCAAGATCAACTCCATGTTTCTCACCCAAAATGCCTAATTGTTGTACAGAAGATATCCCACCTTTTACTGAATCCAGCTGATCTTTATCCAAACGATCATCACCGCGCATAATTTTTTCTAACTCTTTAATATCTTTTTTAAAATCTTTTTCTGTATAATCAGAAATGCTCTCTTGCGCGATGGCTAATGCATCAACTCTATTTTTAGTTTTAATAATTTTTTTTAAAACCTTTTGATCCTTCGTCATTAATTCCAATAGTTTATTACTCATTTTTCTTTTACCTTTTCTTAAGCAACCTACTTATTGACACACTCTTACCATATGCTAGTTTTTATCGATCTTCAATCAATAAGTATTTGAACCTGTTAGAGCATGTCCAAGATCTCTAATTGAAATGAATTTTTAAGCTATTTTTTCACAATTTGAGGCAAAAAATGCAAAAATAGTGGTGCTATTTCGAGGCTTTTTAACGAAAAAGTGTGGAAAAAGAGTCAAAATTATTCATCATTGAGAGATCTTGGACAGGCTCTTAAAGCTTTATGGTCTCTTTTTCTTTTGTAATCAATAAAACACCATCTCCTAAAGACAGTAGTGTTGATATTAAATCAGGGTGCAGCAAGACGGTTTCTAGCAATTTATTTAAACCACGATGAATTGCTCGCTTTCCTCTTGATACATCTTTTATATCATCCAAAATACTTCCAGCTTGAAACACATCATCAATCATCAAAACAGCCCCTGCCTTCAGAACCCTCAAAACTTCCGGTAAAAAAACGACATACTTTGATTTAGCCGAATCCATAAAAACAAAATCATAGGTACTGGTCGGCAACTCTTTTAACAACTCATCTGCTTCTCCTTCTAACAAATAAACCTTATCTTTTAAATTCAATCGCTTATAGGTTTCCTTAGCTTTTTGGCTCATGATATCCATGCGCTCGATTGTTGTAACTTTCCCTGTTTCTCCTACAAACTGAGCCATCAAGCTAGATGAAAAACCAACTGCTGCACCAATTTCTAAAATATTTTTTGGTTGCAATTGCCCTAGTAAAAATTGTAAAAAAACAACTGTTTCATGCGGGATTATAGGTACATCTGCTTTATGAGCTTCTTCTTCGATTTTTCCTAGCTCACCTGATAATTGTTTTTGTTTTGTGCGCATAAATTTCAACCAACTCTTTTTTGACAATAGGCCGATGCATCATCTCATTACGCATTAGTCATTTCCTCCTTGATATTTTATATCCATTATAGGAATTAAACTTTCTTATTTAAATTTTAATAATTATAATTAAATATATTTTTGATGAAAATAAAATTAAAATTTGTTAAAATTAAATTATGTTAGATGTTGATTTAGCTACGAAAGGATGAGTGGTAAAATGACAAAAGAACAGACTGTAGATTATAAGATCATGAAGTTAGTTGCAAATATTTATATTAGACCTCTTGCGAAAGTAGGACATGATTAAAAATTGTGTTCAATTTTTTCCTGAGATAAGGAAAAAAATGCAAGAATAGTGGTGCTATTGCGAGGCTCCCGTTCTAACGATTTGTAATCAAGCAAAGCTTGAAACAAATTCGTAAGAACCCGACAGGTTTTTTGACGAAATATCAGGGAAAAAGAAAC
>JAIRLR010000001.1 GCA_031259195.1 Streptococcaceae bacterium
TTTATCTCCATTTTAAGTTTTTGTATATTCATAAGTTTATTATTGCGGTTTTATGAAAAAAAGTAAATGCTGTTGCCCTGATTCTAAGGTTTAATAATATGATCATTAAATTTTAAAATCTTGATGTGTCTTTAATGTTGTAAAAAGACTTAAGTCCTTTATACTCAGCTACTTCCCCTAATTGATCTTCAATTCGAAGTAATTGATTATATTTTGCAATACGATCTGTACGTGAAAGAGATCCTGTCTTAATTTGACCAGCATTTGTTGCTACGGCAATGTCCGCAATCGTCGAATCTTCCGTTTCCCCTGAACGATGAGATACTACTGCAGAGTAACCAGCTTCTTTGGCCATTTCAATCGCTGCAAACGTTTCAGTTAATGTACCGATTTGGTTAATTTTGATCAGAATTGAATTTGCAATACCTTTTTTAATACCTTCAGAAAGTTTTGCTGTATTGGTAACAAATAAATCATCTCCAACCAACTGAACTTTATCTCCCAAAGCGTCAGTTAGTTTCTTAAAGCCATCCCAATCATTTTCATCTAAGCCATCTTCAATTGAAATAATCGGATATTTAGAAACTAGATGCTCATAGTAAGCAATCATCTCATCAGTTGTTTTTTTGCCCTCACCAGAGTCTGCCAAAACATACACGCCTTTTTCTTTATCGTAAAACTCTGAAGCCGCCGCATCCATTGCCAACACTACATCCTTACCAGGAACGTAGCCAGCTTTTTCAATAGCTTCAACAATCACTTCAAAACCTTCTTCATTGGAACCTAAGTTTGGCGCAAATCCACCTTCGTCACCTACAGAAGTTGCTAAACCATGAGCTTTCAAAATAGAAGCTAAAGCATGAAATACTTCTGCACCGCAACGCAGTGCTTCTTTGAAAGTGGACATCCCCCCTACTGGCATAATCATAAACTCTTGGAAATCAATCGAGTTATCCGCATGGGATCCACCATTAATAATATTCATCATAGGTGTAGGCAAGACTTTTGTACTAAACCCACCCAAATAATGATATAGCGGCACTTCTAAAAAATCAGCTGCTGCACGAGAGGCGGCAATCGATATCCCTAAGATAGCATTTGCCCCCAACTTGCCTTTATTAGAAGTTCCATCCAAAGCAATCATTGCTCGATCAATTGCTTGTTGATCGCGGACATCGTATCCAATCACTGCCTCAGCAATAATATTATTTACATTCTCTACTGCTTTTTGTACTCCCTTACCGCCGTAGCGAGCTGTATCTCCATCGCGCAACTCAACTGCTTCGTATTCTCCAGTCGAAGCTCCTGAGGGCACCATTCCCCGACCAAAAGCACCTGACTCTGTATAAACTTCTACTTCAATTGTTGGATTTCCACGAGAATCTAAAATCTCACGAGCATAAACATCAGTAATCAATGACATTATATTTTCTCTCCTTTTTAAATTAATATGCCTTACCCCTTGCAACAAATACAAGTGTACTAATTTATCGGAGATTTTTCAATTAATCGACTTGCATTTTGATAAAAAAAACTTACCTGGAATTTTTATAAAATCTCAGATAAGTTTTTAAGTTAAATTTTAAAGGCACGTGATCTACTCCGCCTTTTGCAAATGGCTGACAGCGTAAAAGACGAAGCACTCCCATCAAAATACCCTTAATAGCTCCATGAAAATGAATGGCATCTAACATATACTGCGAGCAAGTTGGATAGTAGCGACAGCGCTTGGAAAGTAAAGGAGAGAGCCATTTTTGATAACTACGAATTAATAGAATAATTGACTTTTTCATTATGAGGCAACGACTTCACGGTTACGTTTGAAAATTTTGCGCTGTCTCCACTTCATAAGCAAAGGATAAATGCCTTCTTTAATAGCGCAATATTTATCAACAAGTGTGACGATATAGCTTTCTTTATATCGAGGAAAAGCTAAGGTAGCCCCCCACATATGCTTTAAGATAATATCTTTTTCTAAATCACTTAGCTCTGTGATTTGTTCAGCATTATAAACTGCAATTCTTGCATGAGTATAGGCATGACCTTTATCTTCATTTTTTAGTTCACGACGGTTATAAAAAAATAAATCATGCAACAAACCTGCTCTAGCAACTGAACGAGCATTTGCATTTAACTTTTTAGCAATCTTAAAACTTGTATAAGATACATTCAATGAATGTTTTAGTCTATTTGAATAGTGATGATGCACAAAGTTTTCCAAATTCTGAACTATCTGCGCTTTAAGCAATTCTTGAACATGCGACATATATTCCTTGTCTTCTAACCAAGGCTGACTCATTTTATTTCCTCCATAAAATTTATGAAAAATTAATTGTACCTTAATTATACAATCTTAATAAAAATAAACCAAATAATCTTCTTTTGATTTTGGACTTATGTAAATTGTAACTCAAAACCGTCCACCCACCAAAATCCAGTTAATAAAGATGTTTTAAGCGTCGTCAAAGGAAAAGGGTGGAGATTTTTTGAGGTGCTTTTTCCTTAAAAAATGCTACCCGACCTTGACAATAGAACCTTTAAATACTGGCCTGTATAACTCTCTTTAACCTGCACCACCTTCTCCGGTGTGCCAGTTGCAATGATTTCACCACCAGTATCGCCGCCTTCTGGTCCTAAATCAATAATATAATCTGCACATTTAATCACATCCAGATTATGCTCAATCACCAAGACCGTATTGCCAGCATCAACTAAGCGTTCAAGCACCTTTAATAAGCGGGCGATGTCATCTGTATGAAGTCCCGTTGTTGGCTCGTCCAAAATATAAAAGTTTTTACCATTAGAGATACGATGCAACTCGGAAGCCAATTTCATTCGCTGTGCTTCTCCGCCTGATAACGTTGTTGCTGGCTGTCCAAGCGTAATATATCCTAAACCAACATCAACGATTGTTTGCAATTTTCGCTTAATTTTTGGAATAGGCTTAAAGAACGCCACCGCATCAGTTGCTGTCATTTCCAAAATTTCCGCAATGCTTTTACTCTTGTAACGCACTTCTAGCGTTTCGGAGTTATATCTTCGCCCATGACAAACTTCGCAAGAGACATAGATATCCGGCAAAAAATGCATCTCAATCTTGATAATCCCGTCCCCCTTGCAAGCCTCACAACGTCCGCTTTTAACATTAAAACTAAAACGCCCCTTTTTATAGCCTCGCACCTTAGCTTCATTTGTCTTAGCAAATAAATCACGAATGTCATCAAAAACGCCAGTATAAGTTACGAGATTACTTCGCGGTGTGCGCCCGATTGGCCTTTGATCAATATTAACTAACTTTTCAAGTTCCTCATAACCTGTTAACTTTTTATACTTTCCTGCCCTTTTAGAATTACGATTTAGCTTTTGTGCTAAAGCTTTTTTTAAAATTTGATTAACCAAAGTCGATTTTCCCGAACCAGAAACTCCCGTTACGGCAATAAAAGTTCCTAAAGGAAATTTAACATTGATATTTTTTAAATTATTTTCCGCCGCACCAGTTAGTCGCAGAGCTTTGCCTTGCCCTTTACGCCGCTTCTTTGGCACCATAATCTTCTTTTGCCCAGCTAAATACTGACCTGTCAAAGATTTAGAATTATTTGCCACCTTTTCTGGCGTCCCTGCCGCAATCACTTGCCCACCAAAATCTCCTGCACCTGGCCCCATATCAATTAAAAAATCGGCTGAACGCATGGTATCCTCATCATGTTCCACCACAATTAAAGTATTGCCCAGATCACGCATCTTCCGTAAAGAAGCAATCAAACGGTCATTATCTCGCTGATGAAGGCCAATTGAGGGCTCATCTAAAATATACAAAACACCTGATAGATTAGAACCAATTTGTGTCGCCAAGCGAATTCGTTGCGCTTCGCCACCAGAAAGCGTTCCTGCTGCTCTAGCTAATGTCAGATAGTTTAAGCCAACATTCTGCAAGAAAGTTAAACGATCTCGAACTTCTTTAATAATCGGTTTAGCAATCATTGTTTCTTTTTCGGATAATTTAATAGTTTCCAAAAATGCTAAAGCATTGCCAATCGCCTGCTCACTAAATTTTGCAATATGCACCCCTGCTATTTCAACTGAGAGAGCTTGTGAATTCAAACGATAACCATGGCAAGTTGCACAAGTCAGCTCTGTCATATAGCCTTTCATCTGTTCTCTGGTAAAATCAGAATTAGTCTCCTGAAATCTGCGCTTAATATTATTGATGATCCCTTCAAAAGGCACTTCAACATCTCTAATACCGCCAAAATCATTTTCATAATGAAAGTGAAACGTCTCATCATTAGAGCCATAAAGAATCAGGTCTTGTTCCTCTGCAGAAAGTTTGCCAAAAGGCATATCCATATCGATATGGAACTCTTTCATTGCCTGCTCTAGCATCTGTGGATAATAAGTTGAACTAATCGGATTCCACGCAGCAATGGCCCCTTTACGCAAAGTTTTTGAACGATCAGGGACTACCAAATCCATATCTACTTCAAGCTTTACTCCCAAGCCATCACAGTCAGGGCACGCCCCAAAAGGAGCATTAAATGAAAACAAGCGCGGCTCCATCGCTCCAACGCTAAAACCACAAAGAGGGCAAGAGTAGTGTTCACTAAAAGTAAGCTCCTTATTGCCAATCACATCGACAATCGCAAAACCTTGTGCTAAACGCAGTGCCGCCTCAAAGGAGTCAAATAAACGTGAACGAATCCTGTCCTTTACCACAATCCGATCCACCACAACTTCAATTGTATGCTTTTTTGTCTTAGCAAGAGGCGGCACTTCGGTAAGATCATATAACTGGCCATTAACGCGAACACGTACATAGCCTTCACTTTGAACCTGCTCAAAAACTTTCTTATGCTCACCCTTTTTCGCTTTAACAATCGGCGCTAAAATCTGAATTTTACTCCGCTCTTCCATGGCCAAAACCCGATCAACCATCTGTTCAACTGATTGTGCCGTAATCTCAATATGATCATTTGGACAAATAGCTCGTCCCACGCGTGCATATAAAAGGCGAAGATAATCATTAATTTCTGTAACCGTCCCCACTGTTGAGCGCGGATTTTTACTTGTGGTCTTTTGATCAATTGAAATTGACGGACTCAGCCCATCAATCGAGTCAACATCGGATCTTTCCATTTGTCCTAAAAATTGCCTTGCATACGCTGATAAACTTTCCACATAGCGACGCTGTCCTTCGGCATATAAAGTATCAAAAGCAAGAGAACTCTTTCCTGAACCTGACAGACCAGTAATCACAACTAACTTTTCTCTTGGAATCTCAACGTCAATATTCTTTAAATTATGTGAACGTGCGCCGCGAATAATGATCTTATCGTGTGCCAAAAGAACTCCCTCCTTATTTAACAAACTTTAACTTTTCGGTCGATAGAAATTACGATTATCAAGTCCAAAAATTCGCTGTGTTTTTTCTCCTGGAGCAACCTGCTGTAAAGCAGAAGTCATCATTGACATCGAAGCGTCTAGTTTATCAATATAGTGCAGCACTTCAGCTTCCATAATTTTTGGTCGTACAGGAGATCCATACTCTAGCAAGCCGTGATGAGCCAAAACAATATGACGCAGCAAAAGCAAGTCTTCTTTATGATCATCAATTCCCAGCTCAATCACTGCTTTCGTGATCTCTTCATCAACAATTGCAATATGCCCCACTAAGTTTCCAGCCAAAGTATACTCCGTTCCCACTGGACCGGTTAACTCGACTACTTTGCCCAGATCATGTAAAATAACCCCGGCATATAGTAAAGAACGATTTAACACTGGGTAAAGTTCAGCAATCCGCTCAGCTAAGCGCAACATGCTCACTATATGAAAGGCCAACCCTGTTTCAAAAGTATGATGATTTGATTTAGCTGCAGGAAAAGTAAAGAAGCCTTCGCGATATTTATTTAAAAGCAAGCGCACAATCCGCTGCCAGTTGGCATTAGTAATCGCAAATAATTTTTTATTAATTTCTTCTTCCAAGTCATTTTTTGACATCGGCGGTTTATCTTTATAATCTTCAGGATTATTAGGTTCCATACCAGTGGCAACCCGCAAATCAATTTGGTTTACTTGCGGCATTCCTTGATAAAGCTCTTTTTTCCCTGTCATATGTACAACCATACCAGGAATAAATTCTCGGATCGTTTTTTCATTTGTATTCCATAGATTCCCACTGATTGAAGAAGAACGATCTTGAAAAGTAAAAGCCTGATATTGCTTACCTGCTCGTGTCATGCGCACATCCATACTTTTAATCAAAACATAAGTTTCAAAATTTTCATCAACCTGAATCTCATTTAACATTTTGATCGTCATAACTCTATTACCTTTCCACAATTTGACTTAAAAAACAACGAACGCATCTGCTGATCACTTGAAAAAAGAATTACTTGCTCTTCTTGAGCAGCATCTGTAAATAATTTTAATAAATTACCTTTACGTTTCTCATCATAATGCAACCATCCATCATCCACTAAAATTGGTGCATAATGCTTATTCCGATGAAGTAAAAAGGCCATTCTAATCGTTAAATACAACTGATCTTTTGCTCCTGTAGAAAGATCCGCAATTCGAAAAAGACTACCGTTTGCATCTTCAAGCTTAAGTCCGCCATCAATTAACTCAATCCCCACGTACTTCTCAGAAGTTAAAGCGCTAAATATACCCCTCTAAATTGAAAATATGGGTTTTTAAAAAAACTGAAAATTGTCATTAATACGACTTCTCATGCTCAAGGAAATATCCTCCCAAGTCTCTTTAAAAAAACTCCAGATACTG
>JAIRLR010000053.1 GCA_031259195.1 Streptococcaceae bacterium
GATTTCCCTACTCAAAATTTAGTTAAGTATAAATTTACTAAATTTTAAGAAAAAATTTTTTTAGCTTTGGGACATTTTCGATGAACATCTATCAAGACATTATCACTGAGCAGCGACACCCTGCTCAGTGACATTTCAAAGATCATTGACGAGAATACAAAATAGTGTTATCATGCTTTCTCAATAATTGTTTTAACATCTGCAAAAACTAAATCAATGTCACGATTGCCATCAATATTATGAACCAATCCTTGTTTTTCATAATAAGCAAGAATTGGTTGACTTTGTCTCATGTTAATGTCTAAGCGATTTTTAACCGTTTCAGGTTTATCATCATCTCGTTGATAAAAGTTATGCTCACCACAGCGATCACAAACTCCTTCAATTTTTGGTGGATTATTTAACTTATGATAAGTTGCTCCACAATCGCGACAAATAAAACGACCGGCTAAACGCTCTATCAAAATCGCTGGTGCTACTTGAATATTAATCACTGCGTCAATTTTTTTTTGCAACTCAACTAGCATGCTATCCAGTGCTTTAGCTTGCTTAATTGTTCTTGGAAAACCATCTAACAAAAAACCACCGTTAACATCACTTTCTGATAAACGTTCTTTAACAATCTCATTGGTCACTTTATCAGAGACTAATTCTCCCTTCTCAATAAAAGCTTTTGCTTCTAGTCCAAGCTTTGTTTGCTTTTTCATTGCCGAGCGAAACATATCGCCTGTAGAGATTTGCAAAATATTAAAAGTGGCAACGATTTGCTGCGTCTGCGTACCTTTACCTGCGCCAGGTAAGCCCATAATTAATAAATTCATCTAAGACTATCCTTTAATCTTCAGTATTGATAAAGCCAACATACCGGCGTTTTAACATTAAGCCTTCCAGTTGCTTAGCAGCTTCTAAAGCCACGCCAATAATAATCAGCAAACTTGTTCCACCAAGTCCTAGCCCCTTTAAAGCTTTATTGTTTTCGCCAATAATCACAGAAGCAACAATCGGTAATAAGGCTATAACTCCTAAGAAAAGAGCACCAGCCGTTGATAAGCGCATCAATAATTTTGAAACATAATCCTCTGTTCCTTTACCTGGGCGAACACGCGGAATATATGAACCTTGCTTTTGCAAATTTTCTGCTAACTTTTCAGGATTAACCTGCACAAAAGCATAAAAAAACGTAAATCCTACAATCAACAAAGCATAAAGAATTCCACCCGGAAGTGTTTGATAACTAAAAATATACATCATAGTATCAACCCACTTATGTTCACTTAATGACGGCATCCAAGTAGATAGAGTTTGAATCACCGCACTTGGAATTGTAACAATCGAACTAGCAAAAATAACCGGCATTACTCCCGCAGCGTTCACTTTCAGTGGCAAATAAGAGCTTGTTGGGGCACCTTGAACGCGCTTTGTGTACTGAATAGGAATCTTACGTTCTGCTTGTTGCACAAAAGTTGTAACAGTAACAATGATAATAACTGCCAATAATAAAGCAATAATAAAAATAACCGACTTCCAAATGTCAGATGAAGAAATGTTAACAAAATAATCATCCCACAAATCTTTAATACTAGATGGCACCGAAGAGATAATCCCCGCAAAGATAATCATCGAGACACCATTGCCAAAACCTTTTTCCGTAATTTGTTCACCTAGCCAGTTAACAAACATGGTTCCTGTTGTTAAAATCAAACCAATTAAAATAAAAGTTCCAGGTGTTGGCTTTGTTACTAAGCCTTGTTGCGACATGCCATTAAATAAAGTTGTAATTCCAATGGACTGAAGAAACGCTACAATAAGAGTAAGATAACGAGTTACTTGATTTAACTTCTTGCGCCCAACTTCACCTTGCTTAGACCATTCAACAAATTTCGGAACAATATCCATTTGCAACAATTGAATAACAACAGAAGCTGTAATTGACGGTGATACGCCCATTGCAAAAACAGAAAAATTTTGCATCCCGCCACCACTAATAAGACTCATCTGATTTAAAAACGGCATATCTTGCAACTTGCTTAATACATGGGCATTAACACCAGGAACTGTGATATGAGTTCCCACACGAAAAACAAATAAAACAAAAACAGTAAATAAAATTTTTGATCGAATTTCCCTTACATTGAAAGCATTTTTCAATAATTTAAACATTAGATCACCTCAATTGCTCCTCCAGCTGCAACAATTGCTTCTTCAGCCGCCTTAGAGAATTTTGCGGCTTTAACCGTTAATCTTTTTGTTAACTCACCATTAGCCAGCACTTTAACACCAGATTTCTCATTTTTTACAATTCCTGCATCAACTAGTACTACTGGCGTTACTTCAAAGCCATTATCAAAACGATTTAAAACATCCAAGTTAATAATTGCATACTCTTTATGATTAATATTTGTAAATCCACGTTTTGGCAAACGACGGAATAATGGCGTTTGTCCACCTTCAAATCCCAGACGAACACCACCACCAGAACGAGCTTTTTGCCCCTTTTGACCGCGGCCTGAAGTCTTACCATTGCCAGAAGAAGTTCCGCGACCAACACGATTGCATCTGCTACGAGAGCCTTTGGCAGGTTTTAATTCATGAAGCTTCATTTATAGGCACCTTCTTTAATTTTTAAGTTCAGCGATTATACTTCTTTAAGAGCCTGTCCAAGATCTCTAATGAAATGAATCCCGCTATACAAATTGTAATCAAGCAAAGCTTGAAACAATTTGTAATAGCCCGACAGGTTTTTTGAGCTATTTTTTCACAATTTGAGGCAAAAAACGCAGATTAGCGAAGCGTTGGTTCTAAATTGAGGCTTTTTAACGAAAAAGTGTGGAAAAAGAGCCAAAATCATTCATCATTATGAGATCTTGGACAGGTTCTAACATCAACCAAATGCGATACAGTTGTCAGCATGCCACGAATTGCTACATTATCAGGCTTAACAACTGTGCTATGTAATTTTTTTAATCCCAATGCTTTCACCGTATCACGTTGATTTTGAGGACGTCCGATTACTGATTTAGTTAAAGTTACTTTTAATTCAGCCATTCTCTCTCCTCCTTAAGCCATTAGATTATCAACACAAACACCGCGCAGCTGAGACATAACGTTTATTCTTTTTAACTGCTGCAATCCATCAACAGTTGCCCGAACAACATTGATTGGCGTATTGGAACCTAAAGATTTAGAAGTGATATCGGCAATTCCTGCCAACTCCAATACAGCACGAGTCGAACCACCAGCGGCAACTCCTGAGCCTTCTACTGTCGGTTTCATTAAAATACGTCCACCACCAAAGACACCGATTACCTCATGCGGAATCGTTGTACCGACCATTGGCACTTCAATTAAGTTCTTCTTCGCTGATTCAATAGCTTTGCGAATCGCTTCAGGAACTTCTTGAGCTTTCCCTGTTCCAAATCCTACGTGTCCATTTTTATCACCAACCACAACTAAAGCAGCAAAACGCAAACGACGTCCACCTTTTACAACCTTCGTTACACGGTTAATGGCTACAACACGATCTTCCAAGTCCAAAGTTTTTGGATCAATATAAACCATGAATGTGTATTCCTCCTTTTTAAAATTCTAACCCATTTTCACGTGCTGCTTGTGCTAAAGCTTGTACGCGTCCATGGTAAAGGTACCCACCACGGTCAAAGACAACTGTCTTAATGCCTTTTGCAAGAGAGCGCTCAGCAACTAATTTCCCAACAGCAGACGCTTTTTTGGTTTTTGTTTCATCTGAAATTTCTTTATCTAATGTCGAGGCACTTGCAAGCGTCACACCCTTTATATCATCAATTACTTGAGCATAAATGTTTGAATTTGAACGAAAAACATTCAAACGTGGGCGCTTTTCAGTACCAGAGAGTCTATTTCTAACACGCATATGACGCATCTTACGTATTTTATTTTTATCTGGTTTTAAAATCAAATCTTTCACCTTCTGATTATTTATTTTATTTACTATTTTTGCAATAATTATGACTTAAAATCGTAGCAAAGACGCTAGGTAAAATTAAAATTTTATTTACCAGTCTTACCTTCTTTACGCTTAACATACTCCCCAACATAACGCACACCCTTACCTTTATATGGCTCTGGTGGACGAAGAGAGCGAATATAAGCAGCTGTTTGTCCAACAACTTCTTTATTTGATCCTTCAATAATAATTGACATTGCCGACGGAACGGTAAAAGTTATTCCTGCTGGAGCTTCAACTACATCCGGATGAGACTTTCCTAAGCTAAGTTCAAGATTTTTACCTTTAAGCTGAACACGGTAACCAACTCCGTGTAATTCTAATTCTTTTTTAAAGCCAGCACTCACACCAACAACCATATTATTAAAATTCGCACGTGTTGTGCCATGAATAGTTTTCATCTCTTTGCTATCGTCCGGACGTGTAAAAGTTACTTCATTTCCTTTTTGTTTCATTTGAATTTTTGAAGAAAGAATACGCGATAACTCCCCTTTTGGGCCTTTAACAATAACGTTGCTACCCTCTGCTTTAACTTCAACACCAGCTGGTAATACAACTTTTTTTTTACCTATACGACTCATTTATGGCACCTCCTTTTTTGTGTCATTTGCTAAAGTTCACCTATCTAGTAAAGATTTTTAATTACCAAACATATGCGATAACTTCGCCACCGATATTACGATTACGAGCTTCTTTATCTGTCAACAAACCTTCTGAAGTCGAAATAATCGCAACTCCTAAACCATTTAACACTTTAGGAACCTCGTTACTTTTCGCATATTGACGCAAACCAGGTTTTGAAATACGTTTTAAATTTGTAATAACACGTTCGCCGTCTTTCGTATATTTCAAGAACACACGAATGATTCCTTGCTTATCGTCTTCTACATACTCAACATTTTTAACGAAACCTTCTTTTTTCAAGATTTCGGCAATGTCACGTTTCATTTTTGATGCAGGTACTTCTAATGTTTTATGTTTTACCATATTAGCATTGCGAATGCGTGTTAGAAAATCTGCAATTGGATCTGTCATGACCATTAAAGCATTCCCTCCTTTTTAAGGATTTAAGAAACTTTTCCTCACCAACTTGCTTTGCGCACTCCCGGAATCTGACCTTTGTAGGCAAGTTCACGAAAGCAAATGCGGCAAAGATGAAATTTACGATAAACTGAATGAGGACGTCCACAACGTTCACAACGTGTATAGCTTCGCGTTGAAAACTTTGCAGGACGTTTTTGTTTTGCAATCATTGATTTTTTTGCCATTTTTAATTTTGCCTCCTTTTCCTACTAATTTATTATTTTTGAAACGGCATGCCCAGTTGTGCAAGTAACTCACGACCTTCTTCATCAGTATTTGCCGTTGTTACAATCACAACTTCCATCCCCCGAACTTTATCTACCAAATCATAATCCACTTCTGGAAAGATCAACTGCTCTCTTATACCTAAGGTATAATTTCCACGACCATCAAAGGATTTTACCGATACTCCATGAAAATCACGAACCCGCGGCAGAGCAACTGTTACTAGCTTATCTAAGAATTCATACATTCTAACTCCTCGTAGGGTTACTTTCGCCCCAATCGGCATACCCTCACGCAAACGAAAAGCAGCGATTGATTTCTTCGCTTTAGTAATGATCGGTTTTTGACCGGAGATTAATGCTAACTCTTCTACTGCTTTATCTAGATTTTTAACATTTGAAACCGCATCACCAACACCCATATTAATCACAATCTTTTCCACTTTAGGCGCTTGCATAATTGAAGTATAGCTAAATTTTTCAATCAAAGCTTTAACAACTTCTTTAGTGTATCTCTCTTTTAGACGGCTCATTAAATGAATCCTCCTTCCTTGAACTAATTATCTAGGATTTCGCCAGATTTTTTATTATAACGAACCTTCTTGCCATCAATTTGTTTTTTGCCTATACGAGCTGCAATGCCATTTTTATCTAACACTTGCACATTAGATGCGTGAATTGGCGCTTCTGCTTCAATAATACCGCCTTGTTGATTAGCATTATTTGGCTTTTGATGTTTTTTAAACTTGTTAACACCTTCAACAATCACCTTGTCTTTTTTCGGAAAAGCGGTTAACACAACGCCTTCTTTGCCTTTATCTTTACCGCTGATCACTTTAACTCGATCGCCTTTTTTTACAAACATTCTTCGCATATCCTCCAAACTACCCCCTATCCAACAAAATTCACTTTTTTATAACACCTCTGGAGCAAGAGAGACAATCTTCATAAAGTTTCTTTCACGCAACTCACGAGCCACTGGTCCAAAAATACGTGTCCCACGCAGACTCTTATCATCACGAATAATCACCGCTGCATTTTCATCAAATTTAATATAAGAACCATCTAGCCGACGAGCGCCAAACTTCGTGCGAACGATCACAGCTTTTACCACTTCACCTTTTTTTACTACCCCCCCTGGAATAGCTTGTTTCACTGTTGCGACAATGATATCTCCAATATTTGCAGTTTTACGTCCAGAACCACCAAGAACTTTAATGGTTAAAATTTCACGTGCACCAGAATTATCTGCAACTTTCAAACGACTTTCCGCTTGGATCACGTGTAACTCCTCCCTTCACAACAGTAATAACTAAATAATCACAGCTTCTTCTACCACTTCTAGTAAACGAAAACGTTTAGTTGCAGATAGCGGACGAGTTTCCATAATTTTAACAACATCGCCCATTTTTGCTATGTTATCTTCATCATGTGCTTTATACTTTTTAGAGTAATTCATGCGTTTCCTATAGATCGGATGGTTTTTCTTTATTTCTACCAAAACAGTGATTGTTTTATCCATCTTATCTGAAACCACACGTCCTTGATAAACTTTACGATTATTACGCTCAACCATAAGCAAACTTCTCCTTTCTGAGTAAAGATTTTTTGCATGTTTTAGTTACTTAATGTCTTTTCTCTTTGAACCGTTTTAATACGCGCAATTGTCTTGCGCACCTTTTTGATACGCGCAGTGTTTTCTAATTGACCCACCGCTGCTTGAAAACGTAAATTAAAAAGTTCTTCTTTTAATTCTTTTTCCTTAAGCGTCAAATCTGCAGATGTTAGCTCACGAATTTCACTAACCTTCATTTTAAAACACCTACTTCCTCGCGTTTTACCACTTTTGTTCTTACTGGCAACTTATGCGAAGCAAGACGTAGTGCTTCACGTGCTATATCTTCAGGAACACCACCAATTTCAAACATAATTTTTCCACGCTTAACAGGTGCCACCCATCCTTCAGGCGCCCCTTTACCAGAACCCATTCGAACCCCGATAGCTTTTGCTGTATAAGACTTATGAGGGAAAATCTTAATCCATACTTTCCCACCACGTTTCATAAAACGCGTCATTGCAATACGCGCTGCTTCAATCTGACGATTGGTAATCCAATGAGAATTAAGCGTCTGCAATCCCCATTCACCAAACGTTACTGTCTTTCCGCCCTTTGCTTCGCCTTTCATCTTACCACGAAACTCACGACGATGTTTTACACGTTTTGGTACTAACACGGGTTTTCCCCTCCTTTATCAGCATTCTTTTTAGCTGGAAGAATTTCACCACGATAAATCCAAACCTTTACTCCTAGCTTTCCATAAGTTGTATCTGCTTCTTCCCAGACATAATCGATGTCAGTACGCAAAGTATGCAAAGGAACTGTTCCTTCAGAATACCTTTCCGTACGTGCAATATCGGCACCATTTAAGCGCCCAGATACTTGCGTTTTAATCCCCTTAGCACCTGCGCGCATCGTTCTTTGAATCGCTTGCTTTTGCGTTCGACGAAAAGCAATCCGATGCTCCAAATCACGTGCAATTACTTCAGCAACCAATTTTGCTTCAAGCTCTGGCTTTTTGATTTCCACAACATTAACATGAACGCGTTTACCAGTTAATGCTTCTAACTTTTGACGAATTATTTCTATTTCTGTGCCGCCTTTACCAATAACCATCCCAGGTTTGGCTGTAGAAATTGAAATCATCACTTTTTTAGCTAAACGTTCAATTTCAACTTTTGACACAGCAGCAGTTTGAAGTTTCTTTTGAATAAATTTACGTATTTTTAAATCTTCATGCAAATAAGTTGCGTATTCTTTTTCGGCATACCACTTTGCTTCCCAATTACGAATAATCCCAATACGCATACCTACTGGATGTACTTTCTGACCCAATATAAACCCCTCCTTATTTCAAATTTTTAAATTTCTTTTTCCGCCACAACCACTGTAATATGACTTGTGCGTTTATTAATCGGTGAAGTTGAACCTTTGGCACGAGGACGAATACGCTTCATTGTTGGCCCTTCATTTACATAAGCCTTAGAAACATATAAATCTTCTTTATCCAAATCAAAATTATTTTCTGCATTTGCAATTGCACAGTTCAATACTTTCTCAATAATTATTGCTGCTTTATGAGGCATAAATTTTAAAGTCGCCAATGCATCAGCAATCTTTTTTCCGCGAATTAAATCGATAACCAAACGCGTTTTACGAGGAGAAATACGAACAGTTCTAGCAGTTGCCTTAGCAGATGTAATTTGTTCTACCATGCTTTTCCTCCTTTATCATTGTCGACGTGTCTTCTTATCGTCACCAGCGTGACCACGGAATGTCCGCGTTGGAGCAAATTCGCCTAACTTATGCCCAACCATATCTTCTTGGATATATACAGGAACATGTTTGCGTCCATCATAAACAGCAATCGTATATCCTACAAAACTTGGGAAGATCGTTGAACGACGCGACCAAGTTTTAATAACTTTTTTCTTTTCCAAATCTGCCTGAGCTTTCACTTTTTTTATTAAATGCTCATCAGCAAAAGGTCCTTTTTTCAGACTACGACCCATAAACCTTGCCTCCTTTACTTCGCATTTCTTCTACGAACAATCAATTTATCAGATTTCGCTCTTTTACTACGCGTTTTATAGCCAATTGCCGGTTGACCCCATGGAGATACTGGCGCTTTACGCCCGACTGGCGCTTTACCTTCACCACCACCGTGTGGGTGATCATTCGGATTCATAACTGATCCACGAACTGTTGGGCGTTTACCTAGCCAACGAGAACGCCCAGCTTTACCAATATTGATCAATTCATGTTGTTCATTACCAACTGTTCCAACTGTTGCCCGACAAGTTGCTAAAACCATTCGAACTTCACCAGAGTTCAAGCGAATAAGAACATACTTGCCTTCCTTACCAAGAACTTGCGCGCTACTCCCTGCTGAGCGAACTAATTGTCCACCTTTGCCAGGTTTTAGTTCAATATTATGAACCACTGTACCTACGGGAATATTTTCCAAAAGCAAAGCATTTCCTACTTTAATATCAGCACTTGGACCAGACTCTAACTTCATTCCTACTTCTAAGCCTTTCGGTGTTAGAATATAAGACTTCACACCATCCGTATATGTAATCAATGCGATATTGGCAGAACGATTTGGATCATATTCAACTGTTTTAACTGTTGCAGATATTCCATCTTTATTACGTTTAAAATCCACTAAACGATACTTACGCTTATGTCCGCCGCCTTGATGACGAACCGTAATACGTCCATTATTATTACGACCAGCATTACTCTTCAATGGACGCAATAATGTTTTCTCTGGCTTGTTCGTTGTAATTTCCGCAAAGTCAGATGCTGTCATATTACGACGTCCATTAGATGTTGGTTTGTATGTTTTGATCGCCACGTTTTTCCCTCCTTTTTTGCCTTGATGGATCAATTTTCAAAGGAAATTGTAATACTTCCTTATTTTTCAATAAAAGTACCTCCAGCAAGGTATACCTCTGCAGTGTAAGCGAAGAGGTGCTTCATTTACTTTTTTGTCCGCTAACTTAGGTCAAACACTCATTTTGACTTCACCTTTAGGAGCCTGTCTATTATCTCTAATGAAATGAATTTTGAGCTATTTTTTCACAATTTGAGGCAAAAAACGCAGGAATAGCGGTGCTATTTCGAGGCTTTTTAACGAAAAAGTGTGGAAAAATAGCCAAAATCATTCATCATTGAGAGATGATAGACAGGTTCTAAGCTTTTTTTTCAGCTTCTTCAGCAAAGATGGTGATATCTTTTGATTCTTTAGTTAAAGTGACGATTGCTTTACGCCGTTTTTTAGTAAAACCACTATAACGTCCCATGCGCTTAAACTTTGGTTTAATATTTAAAATATTTACCTTTTCAACCTTAACGCCTTCAAACACAGCTTCTACTGCTTGTTTAACTAAAATTTTATTGGCATGAATATCCACTAAAAATGTATATTTCTTATCATCCATCGCCAACATTGTAGACTCTGTAATTAAAGGTTTTACAATCACATCATATAAATTCATTATGCAAGCACCTCCTCAATTTGTGATAAAGCAGCCTGCGTAACTAACAATTTATCATTAGAAACAATATCTAAAACACTTGCACGCTTTGCTGTAGTCACTTGAACATTTGGGATATTACGTGCAGATAACTCTACAAAATCACCTATCTTTTCAAGTATGACTAAGACCTTTTTATAAATTGCTAAATTAGATAATACCTTTGCAAATTCCTTTGTTTTTGGTGCATCAAAAGTTAAGCCTTCGACTGCTATTAATTTATTTTCAGCTACTTTTTCTGAATAAACAGACTTAAGCGCTAATCGACGAACTTTTCTTGGAAGTTTATAGCTATAAGAACGTGGAGTTGGACCAAAAACAACACCTCCGCCACGCCATTGTGGAGCACGAATTGAACCCTGACGAGCGCGCCCTGTTCCTTTTTGCCGCCATGGTTTGCGTCCACCACCAGAAACCGCTGAACGATTTTTCACCGCATGCGTACCTTGGCGCTTTGATGCACGTTGACTAAGAATTACATCAAATACTACAGATTCATTTACTTCAATTCCAAAAATATCATCATTTAAAGTAAGCTTACGAGTCTTTGTTCCATCTTGTTTAAACAATGCTACATTTGCCATTTTTCAAGCACCTCCTTTCCGTCAATTATTTAGCAACTTTCACTGCTGATTTAATAATAATTAATGATTTCTTAGCTCCCGGAATATTACCTTTAGTCAGGACCACATTACGCTTACCATCCACAAGAACTACTTCTAAGTTTTGAATCGTTACACGGTTGCCACCCATGCGTCCTGGTAAGTGTTTATTTTTAAAAACACGATTTGGTGCAACTGGCCCCATTGACCCTGGACGACGATGATATCTTGAACCATGAGACATTGGAC
Organism: Streptococcaceae bacterium; assembly: GCA_031259195.1. Lineage (GTDB taxonomy): Bacteria > Bacillota > Bacilli > Lactobacillales > Streptococcaceae > JAIRLR01. The sequence continues at coordinate 11,241 of JAIRLR010000053.1, forward strand.
CACGAGCTTGTCCGTAACGTTTGATTGCTCCTTGGAATCCTTTACCTTTGGATGTTCCTGTAACATCCACAATATCTCCGGCTTCAAAAATATCTACTTTTATTTCCTTTCCAACTTCGTAGTCTTTCAGCTCAACATCTCTAAATTCATGAATGAAGCGCTTAGGAGCCGTGTTTGCTTTTGCAACATGACCTTTTGTAGGTTTGTTTGCCAAAATTTCACGCTTATCATCAAAGCCGACTTGAATTGCTTCATAACCATCTGTTTTCATTGTCTTCACTTGCAAAACAACATTTGGCGTCACTTCAATTACTGTTACCGGAATTAACTCTCCAGATTCTGTGAAAATTTGGGTCATCCCTGCTTTTTTCCCTAAGATTCCTTTGGCCATAACTACACCTCCATTACTTTATTTTTATAATTTAATTTCAACATTTACGCCTGATGAAAGATCTAATTTCATCAATGCATCAACTGTTTTTGACGTTGGATTAACAATATCAATTAAACGCTTATGTGTGCGTATTTCAAACTGTTCACGCGAATCTTTATATTTATGAGTCGCACGAATAACCGTATAAATAACACGCTCTGTTGGCAACGGAATCGGACCAGACACACTAGCTCCTGTACGCTTTGCCGTTTCCATAATTTTTTCTGCTGATTGATCCAGAATACGATGCTCATAAGCTTTTAAACGAATACGAATCTTTTGTTTTGCCATCTTTTTTCCTCCTTCGTCTATTTTTAAAATAGGCCTAGCTCCACAGAAACACCGATCTTGATACATAGCAATGCATCCGAGCGTATCGCAACCTCCTGCTTCACAGCCATCTCTAAGTTTTGCTAGCACATTTAACAAATTATTTTGAAAATGTAAACAAATTCTTAGACAGCTTCTGTCTCTGGACAGAATACCTTTGTAATCATATTATGAATTTAAACTCCGTGCAAGCTTTAGTTGCATCATCGATCAAGCATTTCTAAACAAAGCAAACATTCTTCATCGTTTAAAAAGCGATTCCCATAAAAGGTGTGACAAATGTGAAAGCCATCCTTATAAAGGAATTCTAATCCTGTTTTGGCTTCTATTTTTTTATTGGAAGCTTCAAGCTTTTCATCATCTAGCAAATTTTCTAATTCCAACAAACGTTTCTTTAACTTCTGATTCTCTAAAGTGAGATCTACCTCTTCATTTAGTCTTTGACGCATTGCTTTTTTAACCATCTGAACTTCCATTAACATGCGTTCTAAAGAATTTTCCATATAGTTGAGTTTATTGCATAATACTTTTTTATCCATTCAATCTCTCTTTTCTCAAGACTTGCACTTCATCTGCAGGATATTTTGCAAATACTTCTTTATCTCGCAAATGTATTTTTAAAACCCGGGTTAAATAATTTATCCCTTCAATCCGCCCTTCACCATCAGGAGTTACAACCAGATCCCCTAAGTCGGGTAAAGATTTGCGCGCCTTTTTATAAACCTCATCTTCATAATTTAGACAGCACATTAAACGCCCGCAAAGACCAGAAATTTTTAGAGAATTTAAAGATATATC
>JAIRLR010000165.1 GCA_031259195.1 Streptococcaceae bacterium
ACATCGGGCAAGGATTCCGCTTTCTTCAATTACGAAAATATTAGTCAGTCCTCATGGAATTGTTATTTTTTCTGATCGATGGGATCATGGGCGAATTTACTATATGCGCAAAAGTCATCGCAAGCCTTTTATAAAAGATATTACCAGTTGTGCAACGTTTAGTGCAGAAGTAGAGGAAATTGGCCAGATTACTTATGAAAAACAAAAGTAGGTGGAGATTATGAAAACGGATATTGAAATTGCTCAAGAGGTTGAGTTGGCACCGATTATTGAAGTTGTTAAAAAATTGAGTGTTGAGGCTGATGATCTTGAGTTATATGGAAAATATAAGGCGAAGCTAATTTTTGAGAAGATTAATTCATTAAAAGAAAAAGATAATGGAAAGTTAATTTTAGTGACAGCAATTAATCCAACTTCTGCCGGAGAAGGAAAGTCAACGGTAACAATCGGCTTAGGAGATGCTTTAAATAAAATTGGGAAAAAGACGGTTATTGCTTTGCGCGAACCTTCTTTAGGCCCGGTAATGGGTGTTAAAGGTGGAGCAACTGGTGGTGGTTTTGCGCAAGTTTTACCGATGGAAGATATTAATTTGCATTTTACCGGGGATTTGCATGCGATTACAACGGCGAACAATGCTTTAGCTGCGTTGATTGATAATCATGTTCATCAAGGCAATGCCTTAAATATTGATTTGCGTCGCGTAACTTGGAAGCGCGTTGTTGATTTAAATGATCGCGCTTTGCGTCATGTGGTGGTAGGACTTGGTGGTCCGATTCAGGGAGTGCCGCGAGAAGATGGTTTTGATATTACGGTAGCATCTGAGATTATGGCTATTCTTTGTTTAGCAACGGATATTGAAAATCTTAAAAAGCGTTTAGCTAAAATTGTGATCGGCTATACATACACGCGAAAGCCTGTTACTTGTGGTGACTTGCAGGTTGAAGGTGCTCTTGCTTTGCTATTAAAAGAAGCGTTGAAGCCAAATATTGTGCAGACAATTGAGAAGACGCCAGCATTGATTCATGGTGGTCCTTTTGCAAATATTGCTCATGGTTGTAACTCTGTTTTGGCAACCACAACGGCTTTGAAATTAGGAGAGTATGTGGTAACTGAGGCTGGGTTTGGCGCAGATTTGGGTGCTGAGAAATTTTTAAATATTAAGGTGCCAAATCTACCAAAAGCACCGGATGTAGTTGTGATTGTAGCGACGATTCGCGCGCTTAAAATGCATGGTGAGGTCGCTAAAAAAGACTTGCAAATGGAAAATGTTGAAGCTTTGAAAAAAGGCTTTGCAAACTTAGAGAAGCATATTGAAACGATCCAAGGGTTTCATCTTCCTGTTGTGGTGGCAATCAACGAGTTTGTGTCAGATACTCAGCAAGAAGTGGAACTTTTGCGGCAACTTTGTGAAGCCAAAGGGGTTAAAGTAGAGCTTTGTGCTGTTTGGAAAAAAGGAAGTGCAGGAGGTGTTGAGTTAGCACGCAGCGTTGTTAAAGCAATAGAAGAGTCGCACGAAACATTTCAACCAACCTATGATGTGAATGACTCTATAGAGGAAAAAATTTCTGCTATTGTGAAGAAAGTTTATGGTGGAGCAAAAGTTATTTTTGAGAAAAAGGCGCGAAATGAACTAGCAATTTTGAAGAAAAACGGTTGGGATAAGCTACCAATTTGTATGGCGAAGACGCAATATTCACTTTCTGATGATCCTAAATCTTTAGGCAGACCTTCTGCTTTTTCGATTACGATTCGGGAGTTTGTAGTGAAAATGGGAGCGGGCTTTATCGTTGCTTTGACCGGGGATGTAATGACTATGCCTGGTTTGCCGAAGAATCCTGCAGCATTAAATATGGATGTGAATGTTAAAGGAGAAGCGATAGGGCTATTTTAAAGTTTCAGGATATTTATCTTTCTTTAGAGTTGATCAAGTTATTTGGTTACGATACAACTTTAGCAATATCAACAGCACCAGAGTGCTATTTCGTGTCGAAGCTCACGGTTCTTGGAGTCCTGATTCAAATGATTGATTAAAATAAATTATTTGGGGAGACTTTTTGGTGAAAAGTAATTTATTTTTGCAATTTAAAAGAGGATTATTGTCTAAAAATTTTTTGATTTCGATTTTATTGAGCTTATTTTGTTTTGTACTTAATTGGTATTCATGGCGGATAAATTTATTAATGCATAAGGAAGGGTTAATCTTATTTTATATAGCTTTTACGGATTTTTTACCACTTATGGCGCCTGTTATTGTAACTTTGCCTTTTGCAGCTTCTTTTATTGAAGACAAAGAAAAGTTTTTCTTAAGAAATGTCTTAATCAGAGAATCGCGTCTTTATTATTTTATTCAAAAATATATCACTACGGGACTATTAGGTGGTTTGGCTGTAGCATTACCTCTTTTTTTGTTACTTGTGCTAAATCTAGTGATCTATCCCAAAGGAAGTGTTAATTTTTTTAGCGCAGTAGGTCCTTTTAGTGCCGTTTTTAAATATAGTCAACTTGCTTATGCAGTTATTTTAATTATAAATTCTTACATTTTTGGTTTTATTTATGCCAATATTGGTTTGACAATAAGTTTTTTCATCCAGAATAAAGTAGCTGCGATCATTAGTCCATTTTTACTCTATTCTGCCAGGTTTCTTTTTTATCTATCTGCATTTAGACCGCTTTGAACCAAGTGTAACTTTTGACTTTAATGCAAATAGTGAAAATACATTATCAAAAGTAGGTACATCTTGCCTAAGGTCTAAGCTCTGTCAAGCTTCGCTTGTCAATCGTTAAGGCAGTTCGCGCCGAGTAGGTACGTCCTGCCTACAGGGCAACAGCATTTACTTTTTTTCATAAAACCGCAATAATAAACTTATGAATATACAAAAACTTAAAATGGAGATAAAATCTCTTAAAGACCCTCGCCGAACTTCGTTTGGTA
>JAIRLR010000177.1 GCA_031259195.1 Streptococcaceae bacterium
TGCGTTTCTTTTTCCCTGATATTTCGTCAAAAAACCTGTCGGGTTCTTACGAATTTGTTTCAAGCTTTGCTTGATTACAAATCGTTAGAACGGGAGCCTCGCAATAGCACCACTATTCCTACGTTTTTTTCCTTATCTCAGGACAAAATTGAACACAACTTTAATCATAGCCTAGTTTTAGGACAGGTCTAATTTAGGATTAGTTTAGGCGGTTTGGAAAGAGGTCTAGTAAAGATAATTGGAAAAGCAGCTCTTTTTCCATTGCGCCTGTCTTCATTTTATAATCATTTTCTACTAGTTCATCAAAAATTTTTGTCAACAATGGCAAAGAAAAGCTTTTCATCTGATCATAGGCTAATTTAACACGATAAGAGTTAATATTTAATATTTTGGCCATTTCTCCTTGTAGACAACCTTGTTCAGATAATATTTTCACTTGTAAAAATAAACGAATTTGCGAAAGTAAAATGGCATTAACAACAATTACTTCTTTACCTTGCAGTAAAATTTCCGAAAAAAGCCGCAGTGCTTTTTCTGCTTCACCGTTTAAAATATATCTACTTAAATCAAAAATATTATATTCTAAATTTTTCGGAACAACTGTCTCTACATCTTGCTTGGTAATAATTTTTTCTTTACTTTTATATAACATTAACGTCGAAAGATCTGATAATGCTTTTGATAAATCAAATGTCTTGCCATTGCGATCATTTAATAAAATTAATAAATTTAAAGCGTCAGAATCAATCTGAAAATTATTTTGCTTTAATTCATTATCCAAGTAAGAACGTACATCACGTTCATTTGCTGGGCTAATATCAACAATAGTTGCCTGCTTTTTTAAAAGTTTTACAACTTTTTTTTTGCCATCTAAACTATTAGGCGTCAAAAATACCAAAACCGTCGACATCAACGGCTGATTTATATAATCAATCAACATTTCTAAAACAAACTCGACTCCGGATACTTTCTCACTTGTTAAAAACCATGCATTCTCCACAAAAAGCAAACGCTTTTCACCAAAAAAAGGCAAGGTTTGCGCTTCTTCCATAATTTTTGAAAAGGCAATAACTTTCCCATCTAAAGTGATAAAATTCACTTCATCTTCAGCATCGGAAAGAACAGTTTTTTTTAAAACCTGCTTTATTTTTTCTTTTAAATAAACTTCTGTCCCGACAACTACATAAATAGGATCAAGCTGACCATTTTTTATTTTCTTAATCTGTTGCTCAACAGCCATCATACTCTCCTTACTTAACGGTTTTGCACTGATTAGCTATCTCACTAAAAACGCTCCACTGATAATAACAAGCGCCATCATCGTCCGTACGATAAACTTTTTGTCGCTTTAAACGTTTAAGTGTTTGCTTGCTTGGATGAGAAAAATGATTCTTTTTTCCTACCGAAATCCAGGCAACATGCGGCTTCAAGCAACTTAATAACTTTTGAGAAGTTGAAGTAGCACTACCATGATGGCCGACTTTTAAAATGTCTGCATGAATGTTAGGATAACGCTCAACTAGCCTTTCTTCGCCTTCTTTTTCCAAATCTCCAGTAAATAAAAATTTCTTCCCACCAATATTGCGATATAAAACTAGCGAGTCATTATTCTCGCCCTTACCAACTTGAGTCGGTGATAACAAATAAAACGAAGCAATTTTTTGTGGGGCAAGCACAAGCTTAATTTTAGTTCCCTTTTGCGCAATAACAAGTAATTTTTCTCGAAGCATTTTTCGCTTTTCCGCGCCTTTGGGAAGATAAATTGTGCAAATTTTAATTTTCTTTGCTAAAGCATCCACATCGCCACAATGATCTACATCCGCATGAGTTAAAAAAAGCGAATCAATCGCCCGAATTCCTCGACTTTTTAAAACGGGAATTAGTGTTTTTTCCGCATTTGTTATTTGGCTAACATTCCCACCAAAATTTACTCGTCCACCTGTATCAATTAAAGTTACTTTTTTATTAAACGGCTCTTGGATTAATAAACCATCCCCTTGACCAACATCAACCATCATCACTAAACCATAAAATGGATTACTAAGCAAAAAAGGAAAAATTGACAAAGATAAACAAAGCCATAAAAATGAAAGACTCTTTTTATTTTCCAGAAAATTCATTCCTGAAAAGCTCAGCACCCACATTAAAATCAATAAAAATAATGACGGCTTTCCCACGCACCAGTTAATCGGAAAAATTTTTTCCACAATTTCTAAAAACTGATTTAAAAATTGCACGAAACTATTCAGCAAGCTCACTAATAAGAAAAGCGGAAAACAAAAGATAAAGACAAGGCCAGCATATAAAAAGCGTTCAAAAATCCATCCTAAAAGACAAGTTAAAATTAACGAAAGCGGATTCCACTCAAAAAAATGCCACCATAGAAGCGGGAGTAAAGTGATTGATAACCCTGCCGAAAAAGCCAAACTTTGCATTACTTTTGAAGAAACTCTAACGGTTAAAGGTTTCCAAAAGAGAATAGCAAAGCCAAAACCATATGAAAGTTGACCTCCTACTGTTAGCAACAAATAAGGATTAACACACATGCCCAATAATAAGCTAAGGAAAAAACAATCCTGGCTATTTAAGCTCCAATGACAACGCTTGGAAAGGTGCTTTGCATTCTTTTGAAATAATCCTCTAAGAAAACTAACTGAAAAGCCGGCCATCCCTGCATAAAGAAAACTGGCTATCAGCTGCAATATTAAAGTTACCTCAAGACTAACACCGCACCTTAATAAAAAATAACGAAACAGCGTTAAGAAAAATATAACATGAAGACCACTTAAACAGAAAAAATGAATAATCCCTAAGCGCTGAAATCTTGCCAAAACATCTGAAAACTCTTGATCTGAATATGAAAATAATAAGCCTTCTAAATAATAACAAAGCGGCTTGGGAAAAGTTTTCTTTATTCGGCGCACAGCGCAAAAACGACAATAAGACAAATATTCCCAAACAGAAGATAAGCGATCCTTTTTAAAAGAATAATGCTCAACAGAACAAACTAAAGCTATTTTCTTCCCACGCAAATATTTCCTGTAATCAAAACCATTTAAATTGCGCTGACCTTCAGGAATTTGTAATTCTCCTTTGAAATCTAGCGCAATTGGTTGATCAACTTGCTGCCATTTTTTTCGTTCCTCTTCAAGTTTTATCGGAATAAAACACATCACTTTCGTCTGCTTATTAAATTTGCCAACGAAAGAAACTTGATGCTTCGATACTTTTAAAGTATCAAGTTGAATAACAACTTGTCCGCAAGCGTTACCCGCCATTCTTTGAGCGCGATGATAATAAAAAGTTTCGCGACCGGTCAAACAAGCAATAAAAGCTGCACAACCAATAGCAGTAAAAATTAAAGTCTTCTCTTTGGTTAGACCAATACGTATGATTGTAAAAATAGCAAAAAGAGCGCTTGCTAAGCTAAAATTATAGCTTAATAAACTGACCGACAATATCACTAAACTCAATAAAATCAACGGTATATCTTGTAAAAAATGAAAAAATTTACTCTTCGTTTGCTTTAAAAAGGAAAGATTCATCATCTTCACCAAAAGTTAACTTATCAAAATATTTCCGTGACAAACTTACCTTTTCTACTGAAACCCCAACAGCAGAAATTAATTTTAATGCGTATTCATTATTATGATAATCTTCCAAATAAAAAATTTTTCGTATCCCAGCTTGTAAAATCATTTTGGTGCAAGCCAAACACGGAAAATGAGTAACATAAATTTCTGCGCTTTCTGTCGAAATACCAAATTTTGCGCACTGCAAAATAGCATTCATCTCTGCATGAATCGTACGTACACAATGCCCGTTAACAACATAACATCTATCATCTATACAATGCGTATCGCCACTAACAGAACCATTATATCCTCCGGCAATCACACGTTTATCCCGTACAATCACAGCGCCCACTTCTAAACGCTCACAGGTACTTCTTAACGATAACAAAACACTCTGTCCCATAAAATATTGATTCCAAGGAATTCGTTCATAAGTCATCTTTTCACCCACTACTTTTCTTTTTAAGACATCTTAGAGTCTGTTAACTTGTCTGGCTATTGATGAACCCCGTTTACCAAGTTTGTAATCAATTAAGCTCAAAACAACTTGTAAACCTGCCAGGTTCTAACGCTTTACACCGTCAAATTATCTTTTAACTTTTCGACTGTTTTTGCTCCAAACCCACTTACATTTTGCAAATCATCAACTTTTACAAATAAGCCGTTTGCTTCTCTGTAATCAATGATTTTTTGTGCTTTTTTCACTCCGATTCCTGTTAATGTTTGTAATTCTTCCAATGTAGCTGTATTTAAATTGATTTTCTTTTCCATTTTGGGATTAGATGAATTTGTTGTTGAAACATTATTCGCAACAGCTTCGCCTATTTGCGGGACATAAACCATCATCTGATCAACAAGTTTTAACGCGTAATTAACTTGCTTTGCATCTGCCTGATCTGTCAAGCCGCCCGCCATTTTAACAACATCATCCACTCTTTTGCCATCTGGGAGACAATACATTCCTGGCCTATTAACTGCGCCTTTAACATCCACATAAATTTTTGAAGAAGAATGGGATGTTTTTGAAACCTCCTTATTTTGCTTATTGGCCGAAGAGTTATCTACTGGACGCAAAAAATCATTATCTTCTGCTTCATGTTTAGGCGGTAGATGGAAAATCAGCAACAAACACAAAACCATCAAGCTGATAATCACTACTCCACCAATAATCCAGCGTTTTCTCGTTAACCAAAACTCTTCAAAATCCATTGCAATTCCTTTAAATACATTTTTTGGCACTCAAATAAAAAATACGCAAAAAAGAAAAAAATGAACTTACTATTACTACTTTAAATTGAAAATGCGGGTTTTGTAAAAAAACTAAAAATTGTCGTTAATACGGCTTTCCATGCTCAAGGCAATATCCTTCAAAGTCTTTTTAAAAAACCGTATTTTCAATTTAAAGGAATATATAAATATTTTTTAATTCACCTTTAGGATTTATCTTTTTTTGCTCTGCACCAAATAAATAGACCTCTTGCGAAACTAGATCCATGAAAATTTTCATGCGTCGGCCCTGAGCGGAGTTTCCGTGCAACTAAAAGACTTTTTGCTTCGTTTTACAAATATGCTATCATTTGAAAAGAATTTTTAAAGTCTACTCAGATAGAGGTTCTAAGAGGTTAGAGGTATGGAGACATTATTGCTACCGATTTCATTATTTGGCAAACATGTAATAAAATTTTTACCTGACTATTTTCAGCCAATCCCAACCGTACTTCTGATCGCTTATTTTATTTACTTACTAATAAAGCGAAAACGTCATTTTAATTTATCGATTACCAGTGGTATTTTATTTTTTTTATTGATTATGCTGGTTTCACAAGGAATGGCGACGATGCGAACGATTTTAACTTTTCCTTTAACCGGTATAGGCGTTTTTGAAAAATATTTTCAGTTTGTTTTTCTGCTTTTTTATTTTTTGCTTGTTTACTTGGTTTTGAAAAATAGTTTAGACCAAGATATTAAAGTTAGTAAATTTTTAAAAGGGTTCTTTTTTTATGGAATTTTTCTTTCAATTTTACTAGTCATTCAGTTTATTTTTATTCAAACGGGATGGTTTGAATCTATAGTTGAATTTATTGGTAGCAACTTTGCGCAAGGTGGTTATAGCGAATCGATTAATCCTAGTTATTTAACTTCAACGGTTCAGTATCTTACGCAATTTGCTCGACCAAATGGGCTGGATCCTGAAGGACGGGATGTAGCAATTCGCCTAGCAATTATTGTTGTGCCATTTTTGCTAGCAGCTTTAAAAAATGATTTCCCTTTAGTGAAAAACAAAAATAAAAATCGAATAGTCTATCTTGCTTTATTAGGGCTGATTATTTTATTGATGATTGCCATTCAAACTTTAGCTAGCTTAGCCTTTGGTGGCTTAAGCATTATTTTTGCAATCTCTATTGTCATTATCAAAAAACAAAAAAAAAAGCATGTTTTTTATAAAGAAGGCGCTATTTTTGCAAGTTTAATCTGTCTAGGAATTGCTTTAGTCTATGTTCTTCCCAATGCAACGATTAACTTAGGAGGAGCAAATCGAACAGCATCTGCAATTGCTTTATTTCGTGTATTTTTACATTATCCGTTAATTGGTGTTGGCTATGATTTTTCCAGTCCTTATGCAATTGTAGCCGCGCCAGAAAAATATAGTGACTCTCTAACAAATATTCAAATTTATCTGGCAAATAATCAAATGCCAGCATTAAATACTGTTTTAGCATGGTTTTCACAGTTTGGCCTAATTGTGATATTGCCCATCTTGTTTTATATTATACGAACGAAACTTGATTTTACGATTTTGATTGATCGAATGCAAGAAGCAAAGTTAAATCAAGAAAAGATTACCCTCTATCAAACAGTAGATGATTTATTCTTTTTTGGTTTAATTTTTTTAATTCCTGCCAGTTTTTTGTTATTTGATTGGCGTGGGTTAAGTTACGTTATGATGACTTTCTTTGTCCTAGTGGTAAAAGATCTATTAAAACAACAGTTGGATATTCTTGCTCCATTACAAGAATAAATGCTTTCGAAGGATCTAATTATGGCTATTACTTTTTGTTTAAGTGAACTTGTGCAACTAATCAAAAAACGCTTTTTTTTAATCTTGTTAGTTACAATGATAATGAGTGGTTTAGGTTTCCTTTATTCGAAAATGCTTGTTAGTGAAGAATATCGCTCGTACTCACCGATTTTTTTTCAAGATGAAGCTACCGAAGAAGCAATTAACAAAATTAATGAAATTCGTTATAACTTATTGGAAAAAGATGAATGGATTACTGAAGTCCTTGAAAGTATAGGGGAAAAAGCAACACCGAAAGCAATTGATAATGTGCAACGTCGTTTAATGATTGAAAGAGTTCCAGAAAAAAGTTATGCGAATATTTTGTTACAAACACGAAGTCGTAAAAAAACGCTAAAATTAACCCAAACCATTGCCAAAGTTTTAAAGAGTAAGGTAGCCGGTGTTCAAGTAGAAAAGACTCGTGAAATGAAGTTAATCCCTTCTGCTTGGAAAAGAATCACTGCACTTAGCATGTTTTTCGGAGCGCTTTTAGGGTATTTTGTTGCTATTGTATTGGAAGTTTATAATATTCGTTTTAATCCCGAAAAAATGGAAAAACTTTTCAAGCAACAACGAGTGTTAGTTCGTTGTGTTACGCCGCTATACTTTTTCATAAAACGCAGCGTTGATTTGATTTTAGGAAGTATTGGCTTAGTTGTTTTTTTACTCATTTATTTGTTATTAATCATCCCGTATTCCTTTGGAGAGAATAAAGGTCCGCTGTTATTTAAGCAACGTCGCTATGGAATCGATGGAACACTTTTTTCAATTTATAAGTTTCGTTCGATGAGAATGGACGCTGATGATATTTTAAAGGCGAATCCTAAGCTTTATCAGAAATATATAAACAATGGCTACAAACTGCCACCTGATGAAGATCCACGGATTACAAGCTTAGGGCTTTTTTTACGCAAAACAAGCATTGATGAGTTTCCTCAGTTTATTAATGTCATCAGAGGAGATATGAGCATGGTGGGACCAAGGCCGATTATTACTGAAGAAATCAAAGAATATGGCGATAAGTCGGAAATTTTCTTTTCGATGAAACCTGGGATTGCTGGTATCTGGGGTGTCAGCGGCAGAAGTAATATCACTTATCCAGCTCGTGTTGATGTTGAGCTAAGCTATCTGGCAAAACGTTCATTGAAATTTGATATGGTCATTATTTCTAAAACGTTTTTTAAAGTTTTGGAAAAAGATGGTGCATATTAGAACCTGTTAACTTGTCTGCGTAATTGCGAACTGCCTTAACGATTGGCAAGCGTTAGCTTGGCAGAGTTTAGGCAGGACGTACCTACTTGGTGTGACTTTTCTGATAATTTTTTGCCTTTTTTCATCAAAAGATCTGTCGGGTTCTTTACGATTTGTTCAAGCTTTGCTTGATTACAAATCGTTAGAACGAAAGCCTCGATTTAGCACCGCTAAATCTACGTTTTCGGTGAACGAAAACTCATACTTCGTTTTCCTTTATCCATTACCTGAAAACCGTGTTTTCAGCCTAGAAATGCACAAAAATTTCTCAAAAAAACCTGGCAGGTTTACAAGTTGTTTTGAGCTTAATTG
>JAIRLR010000004.1 GCA_031259195.1 Streptococcaceae bacterium
TTCATTAAAAGTAGGAATAATCAGTAAAACTTTCATTATTTCTCCTTAGAGTCTGTCTATCATTTTTCAGTGGACGGAATTTTTGAATAAATTTTTGCAATTTTAGTCTAAGCATAAGCTTTTAGATAATGGATAAAGGAAAACGAAGGATGAGTTTTCCTACACCGTGCAAAAAATTATCAAAAACTTTTGCCGCTAGAAGAATGGTAGACAAGCTCTTAATGATCATAATCACGCAAATTTTGCTCATTTAATTTCAATATTTCAACTCGCTCACGCAAGGTATCTTCAACAATATCTGCAATAAATTGATTAAATAGCTCATGACTAGCATCAGGCGTTTTCTGCGTTTCGTATAAAACTTCGTTATAAATCTTTCGCAATTCCTCAGTTGGTTTTACATAAACTGGCGGAAATCCCGTTTTCGTTAATTGAAAATTTAAAAGCAAGCGAGCTGTTCGACCATTACCATTAATAAATGGATGAATGGTTACAAAGCGTTGATGGATTTCACTAGCTAATTCAACTGGGTGAAGTTGCTGCCCCTCATTATTGGCCCATCTCACAAATTCTTCCATTTGCGATTTAATCAAAAATGGTTGTGGCGGCTTATGATACCCTACAACGACCGGCACCGCTCGATAAACACCTGCAACTTCGCCTGCTTTTTTAGTACGGTGATAAACCAGATAGTTAATCTCACGAATCATTCGCTCACTAAACGGCTGTTTTTCCAAATCCACTGCAAACTCTTTCATATAATCCAAAGCCTCAGAATAATCAATCAACTCCAGATAATCCTTAATCGGCTTTTGCGCAATGGTAATCCCCATTTCCAAAGCAACCCGTGTTTCATCTAAAGTTAGCGTATTTCCTTCCAGCCAAGTAGAAGCATGAGTCTCCTCGATACGATAATTTTTCCACAAAAGCTCAGCTTGCGCGGAATCCAGCGGCCTAAAATGATCAATCAGCTTTTTTAACTGATCTATCTTTGTATAATCAACCATTTCAATCACCCAGTTAAGAACCTGTTAACGATTTTACCAAAAACCGTCCGCTTTTCTTCGAAAGATTCGGATTATAATAGGGATCATTTTCAATAATATCCCGATATCTTTCCATCATATACTGCGACTCTTCTTCAAGTCTCTTGGCTTTTTCCTTGGAGGTATCATCATAACCACGCGTTTGCGATTCATAATGATATAGCTCAGCCTTATGTGCCCAAATATTGTCCTTGCCTAACCTTTTTAAACGGATCCCTAAATCCACATCATTATACGCTACCGTCAAATTTTCATCAAATCCGCCGATATGCTCAAAATCTTGTCTTTTAACCATTGCGCAAGCTGTTGTAACTGCATAATAGTTAACATTAATCTGCAGTCGACCAAAGTAGCCAAACTCACTTCGATCGTACATATGATGCGCATGCCCTGCAACACCACCTAAGCCAAGCACCACACCTGCATGTTGAATATGATTTGTTGGATAATGAAGTTTCGCTCCAACTATGCCTACACGCTCAAACTGGGCAAACGAAACCATTACTGACAACCAATCTGGCGCAATAACTTCAATATCATTATTTAAAAACAGGAGATACTTTCCCTTTGCCTCTTTTGCAGCTATATTGTTGATCTTTGAATAGTTAAAAAGAATATCAATCGAAAGCTTCGTAAACCTTTCGCCTAACTTCTCTTGATAATCAGCATAAAGCTTAAAAACTTCTTTGTTAGAGCTACCATTATCCGCCATAATTATTTCATAATTTTGATAAGTTGTTTTGGTGAGTATCGAGTCAACAGTACGTTTCGTATCTCCATAACCATTTTTAGCCGGAATAATGATCGAAACCAAATCGTCTTGCAAAATATCATAATGAACATCGTACAGCCCTAAGCCTGTGCCATGGATCGCTGTACCTTTTAATCCGCGTCGCACCATCGCTTCTTGCACAGCTTTTAACCCAGCTTCAAAAGCATACTTTTTCGTCTTAGGATTCACCGCCGTGGAAGTCTTTAACATCCGCCAATGATACAAAACTTTTGGTATATGATAAATTCGTTTCGCATCTGTTGCTTCCGTAAATCGCAATACCAAATCATAATCCTGCGAACCCTCAAATCCTTTACGAAAACCACCGATTTTCTCAATCATCGAACACCTATAAACGCCCAAATGACTAATATAATTTGTCCCCAACAATAAATCAGGGGAGAAATCTGGTTTAAATGCAGGATCAGACCGATAACCTTTTTCCTCAATTTTATCTTCATCGCTATAAACAAGATCCAATTCTGGATTTTCATTTAAAACTTTCACCACTTCAAAAAGCGCATTGACCGGTAATTCGTCATCATTATCTACAAATGCTACAAATTCTCCTGTTGCAAGTTTTAAAGCTGAATTACTCGCTTCACTAATATGACCGTTGACTTTACGATACACGACCTTCACTCGTGCATCCGCTTTCTCATACTCTGCTAGTACTTTCTTGATCGCAGAATCTGTTGAAAAATCCTCAGCAATACATAACTCAATCTTGGAATAGCTCTGCATCAAGATAGAATCAATACACTTTCTTAGCCACTTAACCGGTGCATTATAAACAGGCATCACAATTGAAATCAAAGGATCATACGTAAACCGCTCAATCTGTTCTTTCATCTCTGCCAATGTCTGATTCTCATTTTGTTCAATCCACTTTTGGTACGTCTCATCAGTAATTTTCGACGCTCTACCTGACTTTAGCTTTTTTAAAGTGGCTTTCAAACCATTAACCAGGCAATACCGATACCCTTTGATTGCCACCGAAATATTTTTATCTAGCATCGCCTTAACTTTTTTCATCTTACCTTTTACTTTCTTGTATTTTATAACGCTAACTTTTCCCATCCGCCGTAAAGATAATTCCTGCATCTTCCCGCATCGCTACTAACACAGCATTGACATTACGAGCAAGCTCAATCCATTCTTCATATTTTGCACCCCAGTCAGCATTTTTAGGGAGCAACAAGACTTGAGCAAAATCTTCAGCTTCTTCCTTCATCGGATTGGTCAAAGCATTAACTTTTAAAGATCTCACATCTTTTTTACGCTCATAATAATCAGCTGAGTTAATCGCACTAATCGCAGCCAAAACCAAAGTTCCGTTAGCTAAAAAAATTTCCGAAGGAGCATAGCTGGTAACACTTTTACCAGGTTGAATCGTGACATCAAAGTTTTCATAACGCAAAATGCCAGTTCCCAGGGCATCCACACCTGTTGGCACAAGGCTAGCAAAATAATGAACTGACTTTGGCATGCCAAACCAACCAATCGCAGCATAAATTTGATACACTCCCAAGTCATACAGCGCTCCGCCTGAAAATTTTAAAGAAAAAATATTAGGCTCCTCACCTGCAAGCACTCTATCCATCCGCGAAGAATACTTGGCATAATGAAAGCTTGCACCTTGCACTTGTCTACTTGATTCCAAAAATTTTTTGACTTCAGCAAAGCTTTGCTCATGAATATTGCGCGCTGCTTCAAAGAAAAAGACTCTTTGCTTATTAGCCAAAGTGATAATCTTATCCATTTCTTCTCTGGTAGAAAAAGCTGCTGCAATAAATTGATCTGTAATCCAGCTAGTCCCAATTATTCCTAAATTCAACATTTAGCTCGCCTCTTTAATCACAAACTTTCAACAATCTTTTCCAGTTCATCTAAACGCTTTTCAAATACCCCAAAAGCCGCTTCTAAATAATCTGCTTTAAGCATATCAACACCTGCTTTTTTCATTACATCAAGCGGGTAAGCTGAACTGCCAGTTTTTAAAAAGTCCAAATATCTATTTACATCTTCTTGGTTTCCATGAACAATTTTTTGTGACAAGTCATTTGCCGCTGCAAAGCCTGTAGCATATTGGAAAACATAGTAACTTCTATAAAAATGCGGAATTCGCGCCCACTCTAGTGCAATCTGTGAATCAAACGTCAAAGCTTCTCCATAATAATGAACATTTAAATCACCATAGTATTTACTTAAACTATCCGCTGTTAAAGGCATTCCTGCTTCGACTTGCTGATTAATATAATGCTCAAACTCAGCAAATTGCGTTTGTCTAAAAATATTACCTTTAAAACCATCAAGATAATGATTTAAAACATACGCTCGAATCTTTAGATCTTTTTCATTTTTCAGTAAATATTCCGTTAAAATATTTTCATTAGTTGTTGAAGCAATCTCGGCCAAAAAGATTGGATAATGCCCATAAACATAAGGTTGAGTACTCCATGTGTAATAACTATTCGCGCTATGCCCCATCTCATGCACCAGTGTGTAAAGATTATCCAAAGTATTTTGCCAATTTAGCAAAATATAAGCTTCGGTATCATAAGCACCACCTGAGAAAGCGCCAGATCTTTTACCTTCATTTTCATACACATCGATAACTCGATGATTAAAAGCATGTCGAACATAAGCTAGATAATCTTCTCCTAATGATGCTAAGCTCTCTAAAGTTTTCTCTTTGGCTTGCTTATATGTAAAGTTAAGAGGGGACTTGCCTAGCAACGGCGTATATAAATCATAACTATGAAGCTCTTTAACGCCTAGTATCTTCTTACGAAAAGCAATATAACGATGCAATAAAGGTAAATGCTTATTGACCGTTGCAACCAACATGTCATAAACTTTTTCAGGTATGTGATTACTTTTTAACGATACTTCTCTTGAGCTTTGATAATTTCTAATACGCGCTGAAAAAACATTGGCTTTAATTTCACCATTTAAAGTACTGGCAACTGTATGCTGAAGTTGTTCGTATACTTTATAAATATTTTCAAAAGCTTGCTTACGTACATCTTGCTTAGTTGACTCTAAAAATTTAACAAAGTTGCCATTAGTTAACTGCACTAACTGTCCATTGTCATCAATTATATTGGCAAATTTTAAATCAGCATCATTCAATACTCTGAAAGTCTCAGAAGAAGCACTTAAAACATCACTAACACTGGCTAAAACATTTTCCACCTCGGCAGAGTTAATGTGTGCACGCTGCTCAGTAATTCCCTCAACAAAGTGTTTGTAAATGGCTAAGTCTGAAAATTCGGTAAAATACTTTGCTAACAACTTATCCGATAAAGACAGCAACTCTGGTTCAAACCACGATACGGCTTCAGCCACTTGTGCATAGAGATTACCAGCTTGTCCAATAAACATCTGATACTTTGCATTCGTTGTATCTTGATCATGCTTTAGTGAAGCGTACATATAAATCTTTTGCAATCTCCGAAAAATAGTAAACTGCCACTCCATTGCTTTCAAAAAAGCTTTTGCGCCATCTTTGAGTGTGCCTTCATAGTCTTTTTTGGCTGAAAGTTGCTTTGTTAACTGTTCTAACTCATCTTCCCACGCTTCATCATTAGGAAAAATTAATGACAAATTCCAAGTATCTGCGACTGCTAGCTCTTCTCTTTTTGGTAACTTTACCTGCTTCATAAAAGTCTCCTCTAAGAACCTGTTAACTTGTCTGTCTATTGATGAACCCCGTTTACCAAGTTTGTAATCAAGCAAAGCTTGAACAAATTGTAAAGAACTTAGGCATATCCTTTAACGAAGAAAAGCAAAAAATTACCAAAAAAGTCGCACCAAGTAGGTACATCCGCACCTTTACTCTGTCAAGCTTCGCAAGACACTCGTTAAGGCAGTTCGCAATTCTGGAGACAAGTTAACAAGTTCTAAACTACTTCAGTCAAAATTTTTTTCTTTAATTAAATAAACTGGACGTTTCTTGACCTCTAAAAAAACCTTACCTAAATATTTGCCAATAATGCCTAAACAAAACAATTGCAAACCGCCAATAAAAAGAATAATACAGGCAGTACTGGTCCAACCTGATACCGGATTATCCCAAAAAAAATCCCTGATAAAATAAAATAACATTGCAAAAAACGAGATCAAACAGCTAATGACTCCTATAAAGGTAGCAATATTCAAAGGAGCTTCCGAAAAATTAATAATCCCTTCCAATGAGTATTTAAATAAATTCCAAAAACTCCAAGAAGTCTCACCTGCTATACGCTTACGATTTTCAAAAGAAAGATATGTTGTCTTAAAACCAACCCAACTAAAAAGTCCTTTGGAAAAACGATTCACTTCTTTAAGCTCTAAAATAGCATCCACTACTTGGCGCGTCATCAAGCGAAAATCACGCGCTCCATCAACCATTTTGGTATCAGAAATATTATTAATCAGCTTATAAAACGCTTCAGCAAACCATGAACGAATAGGCGGCTCTCCCTTACGCCCTAAACGCATGGTGCCAACCACATCATAGTTTTCTTCGCAAATTAAGCGAAGCATCTCCGGCAAAAGATGCGGCGGATCGTGCAAATCAGCATCCATCACCGTTACAAATTCTCCTTTTGCGGCTTTTAGGCCAGCTAACAATGCTGACTCTTTGCCAAAATTACGCGAAAAAGAAAGATAACGAATTCGTGTATTTTCTTGTGCTAGCTCTCTTAAAACATTCAAAGTTTGATCGGTTGATCCGTCATTCACAAAATAATAAATAGTCTCGACTTCCATTTCTTCAGAGATTTTTTCAACTTCTTCAATAAAAAGTGGCAGCGTCTCCTCTTCATTAAAACATGGAACCACCACAGATAACTCCTGCATAAAACCCTCCTGAAGATCAGATTAGGAAACCTGCTAAACATGCTGATTATACCACTTATGAGCAGAAGTCTTTATTGACACAAATAATTCTGCCCGTTTCACCATTAGAACCTGTTAACTTGTCTCTCTATCGATGGATTGCGTTTACCAAGTTTGTAATCAATTAAGCTCAAAACAACTTGTAAACCTGCCAGGTTTTTTTGAAAAATTTTTACGCGTTTCTAGGCTAGAAGTACAGCTTCTAGGTAACAGATAAAAGAAAACGAAGTTTTCTCTCACCGGAAACGCAAGAATACGCGGTGCTAAATCGAGGCTTTTTAACGAAGAAAAGCAAAAAATTACCAAAAAAGTCGCGATTACAAAGACAAGTTAACAGGTTCTTAGACCTCTTGCGAAGCTAGGACATGATTAAAAATTGTGTTCAATTTTTTCCTGAAGTAAGTTTTACATTCAGTGATATCAACGATAATAAATGAACAAAGATGTCGTTTATTTTTATTTACTTCCACCATTTTTCTTAATAATCTCCTCTTGAATGGACTTTGGAACATCTTCGTAATGATCAAACACCATCGAGAACGTCCCACGCCCCTGAGTTGCTGAACGAAGCGTCGTCGCATAGCCAAACATTTCTGCCAGAGGAACCATCGCATTCACCACTTGACTGTTGCCTCGTGCTTCCATCCCTTCCACGCGCCCACGACGAGCTGTTACATGGCCCATAATATCTCCTAAGTATTCTTCAGGAATTACCACTTCAACTTTCATAATCGGCTCAAGAATCACCGGGGTAGCCTTCTTCGATGCTGCTCTTAGCGCCATACTTGCAGCAATACGGAAAGCTGTTTCACTGGAATCGACATCATGGAAAGAGCCGTCATAAAGTTTTGCTTTGATATCAACCATTGGATAGCCGGCTAAAATTCCTGTTTGCATTGAATCTTCCAGTCCTTTTTCAACCGCCGGAATATATTCCCGCGGCACCACTCCACCAACAATAGCGTTTTCAAACTCAAAGCCAGCTCCTTCTTCATTCGGCGTAAACTCGATCCAGACATGACCATATTGACCACGCCCACCTGATTGACGAATAAATTTCCCTTCCGCCTGCGTCGAAGAACGAAACGTCTCACGATACGCCACCTGCGGCGCACCCACGTTGGCTTCCACCTTAAACTCACGGCGCATTCGATCCACCATGATGTCCAAGTGAAGCTCACCCATTCCGGCGATCGTCGTTTCCCCCGTCTCCGCATTGGTTTCCGCACGGAAGGTTGGGTCTTCTTCGGATAATTTCTGCAAAGCAATCCCCAATTTATCTTGATCCGCTTTTGATTTCGGTTCAATGGCTACCTGAATCACGGGTTCCGGGAATTCCATGGATTCCAAAATTGCCAGATTCTTCTCATCCGACAGCGTATCTCCTGTTGTAGAATCTTTCAATCCAACGACAGCCGCGATGTCTCCCGCATACACTTCCGAAATTTCACTCCGAGAATTCGCATGCATCTGCAAAATGCGCCCAACACGCTCTCGTTTTCCTTTTGTCGCATTCATCACATACGAACCCGACTTCAGCACACCCGAAT
>JAIRLR010000181.1 GCA_031259195.1 Streptococcaceae bacterium
CTATCAAGACATTATCACTGAGCAGCGACAGGATTACGGTTGATGATTTGCATTATTTAGAGTGTGGAGGGCGAATTTCTAAAGCTGCGGCAATGATTGGAACAATGTTGAATATTAAACCAATTATAGATGTTGATGCTTTTGGTAAACTACGTCAAGTTGGAAAGATACGAGGTCGAAAAAAAGTATTTGGTTGACCATACAGCAGAAGTTCTAGATATGGTCCATTCAGCAAAAAAATTTTATTTGTTATAGTGGGGATAGAGAAAGTGTTGAAGTGGTAAAAAAGATGATGATGGAAGCTTCGGATATTCAGGAATTTGAGACCAATTCTTTGAGATCAACAATTGTAGCTCATACAAGAGATGGAACGATTGCAACTTTTTCTATTGCGAAAGAAGTAAGAGTTAAAAAAATGTTTCATGCGAAACATCAAAATAGGTCGTTTTGTGTAGTGCAATTGTCGATTGGACAAATATGATTCTTACAGGTATAATTTCATTCTGTGAGTAGTTTTTAGGAACTGGCTCTCCTTGTTAGAGGGCGCTCTAACCATAAGTCCAAAAGGAGGTTAAAAATCGATGGCAAATTATGAAATCAATTACATTATTCGCCCAAATATTGATGAAGAATCAAAAGCAGGTTTAATAGAACGTTTTGATACAGTTCTAAAAGAAAACGATGCGACAATTCTTGAATCAAAGGATTGGGGTAAGCGTAGATTAGCTTATGAGATTGCTGATTTTCGTGAAGGAATTTATCATATTGTCAAATTCTCTGCTTCTTCAACAGCAAAAGCTATTAATGAGTTTGATCGTTTAACTAAGATTAGTGATGATATTATTCGTCATATTGTTGTTAGAACCTGTTAACGATCTCGCTATTGATGAAATTTTTGATTAATTTTTAGGCGATTTGCGGAAAAAAAACGCAGAGATAGTGGTACTATTTCGAGGATTTTTGACAAAAAAGTGTCAAAAATTAAACAAAATTGCGCAATTCTGGAGACAAGTTAACAGGTTCTTAAACTAGAAAGTTAATTTTTTAGATTTACTGAATTTAGAAAAGGAAGACCTCTGATTAAATGTTTCACATGAAACAAAAGGTGGAAGGAAATGGTTGAATGATTAATAATGTAGTGTTGGTAGGGCGTTTAACACGTGATCCAGAGTTGCGTTATACGAATGGTAGCAATATTGCTAATGCAACGTTTACTTTGGCAGTAAATCGAACATTTACAAATCAACAAGGTCAACGTGAAGCGGACTTTATTAATATTGTTATTTGGCGAAAGTCTGCTGAAATTTTAGTGCAGTATGCTAAAAAGGGAACTCTTTTAGGCGTTACTGGACGTATTCAAACGCGTAATTATGAAAATCAACAAGGTCAACGTATTTACGTAACAGAAGTAGTTGCAGATAATTTTCAATTATTGGAATCTCGAAGAGCTTCTGAACAACGCAACATGGGAGGTCAGCTACTTGGCGAGCAGGACTCTCAAGTGAATTCTTTTCCATCTAAATTTGGGCAAGCAAATCAAAATTCATCATTTAATGAAGAAAGTGTGAATCCTTTTGGAGATGCGTCCATTGATATTTCAGATGATGATTTGCCGTTTTAAATTTTAAATAAAATATTTTAAGAGCCTGTTAACTTATCTTCAATTGCGAACTGCCTTAACGAGTGTCTTGCGAGGCTTGGCAGAGTTTAGGCAGGATGTACCTACTCGGTGTGACTTTTTTGGAATTTTTTTGCCTTTCTTTATGCCGAAGTTCTAACGATTTGTAATCAAGCTTTGCTTGATTACAAACTTGGTAAACGCAATCCATCAATAAAGAGAGTACTAACAGGTTCTAAGGGAGGAGGGGTTCAGCGTGGGTCAAAATTATCGTAGAGGAGGCCGTCGTCGTAAAGTCGATTATATCGCGGCTAATCATATTGATTATGTAGATTATAAAGATGTTGACTTGTTAAAACGTTTCATTTCTGAACGTGGAAAAATTTTACCTCGTCGCGTGACAGGAACATCTGCAAAAAACCAACGTAAGGTGACAATAGCTATTAAACGTGCGCGTATCATGGCTTTGCTGCCTTTTGTTATCAAAGGTTAATAAGTGACAAGAAAGGAGATTGGAGGGATTTCAGTCTTCTTTTTATTTGCTCTTAGAACCTAAATTAAGCAAATTAAAATTTTCGAAAAAGTTTCTTTTATATGCTATGCTGTCGATAATTAAAAGAGGTGTAAGACGATACATGAACAAACAGTTAAAAATTCAGCTAGGCTTAAGCATTTTATTTTTATGTTTAGCTGAGATAGTTGGAACAATACTCTTTCCATTACGATGGGTTCGGATTATTTGGTTGATTTTGACAAATGGAATAGCTGCTTGTTTTTTTATTTGGCAACTGTTTGTTTTAGAAAAAAATCAAGATGAGCTTATTAAGTGGGTTAATGAAAATGCTGAAGATTCAGTTAAGCAAGTTCTTGATACGATGCCTGTAGGGATTGTAAAGTTTAATAAAAAAACTAAAGAAAAAATTTGGCTGAATCCATTTACTGAGTATATTGTCAGCAATAACAATGAAATAATTTCCGAGCGTGAAATTAAGCAGTTTATTGATCAAGACAAGGTAAATAATCATTTTTGGGTTATCGGTAACAAAAAGTATTATTTTTATCTTTATGAGCAGCAAAGTCTGATTTATTTTTTTGATGTTACAAATGAACAGAATTTAAAAGATAAAATAGCAAAAAGTCAGCCGGTAGTGGGGATTATTTCTGTTGATAACTACGATGATATAACGGAAAAAATGGAAGAAAAAGAGGTAGCTAATTTAAATAGTTATATCACTTCTGAAATTGCAGATTATTTGAAAAGTCAGCAGGCGTTTTCCAGGAAGCTTAACAATGAAAAGTATATTTTTGTGACTCAATACAGCCATTTAAAAGAAATGATTGAGAAAAAGTTTGATTTGTTGGATAAGTTGCGCAATGAGTCAAATGAAAAGGTCGGAAAAACAATTACTTTGTCAATGGGCGTTTCTTATGGGAAAGAAGATATTTACTCACTTGGCGTAACTGCAAATAACAATCTAGAAATTGCCTTAGTTCGTGGTGGCGATCAGGTCGTTGTGAAAGAAAATATAGATGGAGCGACTCCTATATACTTTGGCGGAGTTTCTAACTCTACAGTCAAACGAACGATGGTGCGTACTAGAGCAATGGCGATGGCTTTCAAAGGAGTTGTTCAAGAGACAGAAGAGATTTATGTAATGGGACATCATTTTCCTGATATGGATGCACTTGCGTCAAGCATAGGCGTTGCATATATTGCTCATTTATATAATGTGCCTGTTTATGTAATATTAGATAAAAAGCAGTTGATTCCAGATGTGGAGCGTTGTTTAGAAGAAATCGAACAAATGCCAGAGTTATCGAAGTTAATTATATCTCCACAAAAAGCTATATCTCAGCATAAAGAGAATAGTTTATTAGTAATGGTGGATCATTCCAATCCTTTGTTAAGTATTAATACGGAGTTATATGAGGTTTTTAAAAAGATCGTTGTGATTGATCATCATCGTCGCGGTGCAGAATTTCCGGATAATCCTCTGCTTTCTTATATTGAAACAGCAGCTTCTTCTGTTTGTGAGTTGGTGACGGAGCTGATCCAGTATCAGTCGTCTGTACGTGGTGAGCGGCTTTCTCGTTTAGAGGCAACCTTATTGCTTGCAGGGATTATTGTTGATACGAGGTCATTTATGATTCATACAACGAGTCGAACATTTGATGTAGCAAGTTACTTGCGTACTTTAGGCGCTGATTCTGAAAAAGTTCAAGCGTTGTTTGCTAATGACTTATCCGTTTATTTAAAAATTAGTGGCATTGTTGAAAATTCAAAATTTGTAAGAGAGGATATTGTTGTAGCTGTTGGAGAAGAAGGCGAAGTGTATGATGGTGTAACTATTGCTAAAGCAGCGGATACATTACTTTCGATGACGGGAATCAAAGCTTCTTTTGTGATTTCAAGAAGAGAAGATGAGATTATTTCTATCAGTGCCCGCTCTAAAGGAAAAATAAATGTTCAGTTGATTATGGAGAAAATGGGTGGCGGTGGACACTTTGATAATGCCGCAGCTCAGTTTATTGGCGTAACCTTGCAGGAAGTGGAAGGTAGATTATTTAAATTAATTGATGAGAATGTTGATAAAGTTTATAGCGTGAATGAACATTAAAAGTTGATTAATTTCGGAGCAAAAAGCAGTTTTTTCTTGTGAGTAAGAGCCTGTTAACGATCTCACTATTGATGGAATTTTTGATTAATTTTTAGGCAATTTGCGTAAAAAAACGCAGGAATAGTGGTGCTATTTCGAGGCTTTTTGACAAAAAAGTGTCAAAAATTAAACAAAATTGCGCAATTCTGGAGATCGTTAACAGATTCTAAGAAGAGACTGCTTTTTAAATTTACAAATTGTTATATTAACGATATAGTTAATAAAAATAATTATCAGATTTGTGGTTGATTAACTTAAAAATTAACGATTGATGAAAGTAGAGGCTATTTTATTGGAGACAGCAGTTAAAAAGGCTATTTCAAATGTTTTATTGAGAATGCAACAAAAAGCTATGACAATGGCAGAGAAGAGGGAATATTATAACGCTGAAGTTGTTAGTGATGGTGTTTACTTTGAAGAGTGGAAAAGAATAGAAAGTTTAGTTTGCGAAGAAAGATTGGATGAAGTTTTACAATTTTTACATATATCGAAGGAAGAATTTAAGTTTTTAGTATCGTCTCTTGATAAAATTGATATCAAAGTTCAAGATTGGACTTTTCTTTTTAAAGAGATTATGGATAATTATCAAGAAATTAAAGATGAACAAGAATACTTAGATAGTATAACCATCGCTGTATCACCATTTGTTCATTTTACATTGGCAAAGGTTAAAGAAATTTTTGCCCAAACTTCTTCGTTGATATTTTCGGAACATGCTTTTAATAAAATAATTGAAAGTTATATTCAAGAGCTGACTTCATTAATTAGTAAGATTATCGTGATTGAACTAGAGCTTTATAAAGATCAACATACCTTTGTAGCTGATGATGCTAAAGAGCAATTTAGTGAATTTATGAAGAATTTTTTTAATTCATCGGATGCTTATTGGCAATTTTATGAGAAATATGCTGTTTGTACGCGAGTGCTTGTTGCAAGAACATCTTATTTTTTGAAAAATTTAGAGTTTTTTGTGAATGCTGTACATGAAAGCAAAAAAGAAATTGCCGATTTTTTAGCAAGCGAAGTTAAAGAAGTTGTTGATCTTGGTTTTTCGCTTGGTGATTCTCACGATCAAGGTAAAAGTGTTATCGTTGTTGAGTTTAATGTACATCAAAAAATGGTCTTTAAACCGAGAAATTTGGAGGTTTGTCAAGCATTTGAACAGTTTCTTAGTTGGTGTAATAAAACTTCAGGACTATTAGATATTAAAATTCCTAAAGGGATTTATAAAGAAAATTATTCATTTATTCAGTTTATTGAGCATCGAACTTGTAAGAGCGAAAAAGAAGTTAGTGAATATTATGAACGTTTTGGTTATTTACTAGCTTTGGCATATGTTTTTTGCATCACAGATTTGCATTCTGAGAATTTAATCGCACACGGCAGCTATCCTTTTTTGATAGATATTGAAACGATTTTTCATAATCAAGCTAATCTTTCAGTATTAGACGAAATGGAGTGTAAGATGCTTGATGCTGAAATGATCAATAGTCTTGTGAAAACTTCTTTGTTGCCAACCGTTTTTGAAACAGATCCGCATAAAAAGAAAGGGATGCTGGATTTAAGCGGGCTAACTGGGGATGAGCAACAAGAGTTAGAAAAGAAATTTATTCAACCTGTTAATATCGGGCAGGTTGACTTTCACTTTGAGTTAAAGCCTGGTTTTTTAAATGCGACGCAAAATATACCGTTAATGAACGATGAAAAAGTAGATCCGGCCAATTATCGAATTAATATAGTGCAGGGTTTTGAGTCGATGTTGTGTTTTTTAGAAAAAAATAAAGAGAGAATTTTAAAGGAGTTGGACTTTTTTCAATTATTTGCAGGGAAAAAGATTCGTTGTCTGATGAAAACATCGCAAAAATACGCTTCGTTACTTTTGTATGCCAATCATCCTAACTATGCTGAGAATATGGTGAAAAGGGAAAAGTTATTATGGAACCTTTGGAGTTATTTGCATAAAAATTTAGAAATTATTGATAGCGAATACAAAGATTTATTGTTTAATGATATCCCGATTTTCTACTCTTATACGAACTCGAGGGACGTTTTTGATAGTCGAGGTAAAAGAGTCAAAGATTATTACCAAGAAACAGGGTTACAAAAGGTTATGGATGTTATTTCCAATTTATCTGAGAAAGTAATTCAAAAGCAAATGGGGCTTTTAATGGCTAACTTGGATATTTTTGTCAGAAATGAATTGGAAAAAAAAGACGCTCAGTCTTTTAACTTTCTTAGAGAGGCAGAGAATATTGCCGCATCTTTGTGGGAAAGCAGGTTTCAGTCAAAAGATGAGCTTTCTTTTACTACAGTTATCTCTATCTTAAATCAAAGATATAGTGTAATGGCGATAAATAGTAGTTTATATGAAGGCTTGGCTGGGATGACTTTGTTTTATTTGGAGTTGCACTTAGCAACAAAAGAGGAAAAATATTTTGAGTGTTATCAACAAATTTTGAAAAATGCGATGCTAAAAACGAAAGATCAAGAGTTAATTTTATCTGCTTATTATGGCGTGCTTTCGCAGATTTTTCCTTTACTTGTTGAGGCGAGAACTTTAGGAAGTCAAAAGGTTATTGGCAAAATTAAAGAGCTGGTAGGCATGCTTGCAGATTATAAATTTCAAGACTCGATAAGAATTGACTGGCTTACAGGCTTAGCCGGTGTTTTAGGAATTGTTTCAGAAGTTTATTTGTTATTGAAAATTGATGAAGCATTACAAATAGCATACTTATTATCGCAAAAGTTATTGCTTGAGTTGGAAGACTCTAATAGAGATGAATTAAATGAGCATGGAGTGGTTCATGGTCTTTCTGGCTTAGCTTTAGCTTTAGCAAAATACTATTGGATAAAACCATCAGAGTCTTTAAAAGAAAAAATTATAAGCTTGTTGGCAAAAGAGATGGATATTTACCAAGCAAAGCAGCAAAGTTTGCGTTTTTGTTATAGTAGTCCAGGGATGTTGGCTGTAAGACTGTATATCAACGATCTTTTCCAGCATTCAAAGATTAAAGAGCAAGTTGCTATTTTAAGTAGTAACTTAGAAGGTAGCGAAAAAGATGATTCCTTGTGCCATGGCAATGCAGGAGTGATTGCTTCTTTGTTCGAGTATCAAGCTTATGATGAGCGCATAAACGAGGCTGTTAGTAAAGGAATTAGGGCCTTACTAAGGCATCGTTACTTGCAAGGAGAGTACGAGTTACAAAAAATCCCTGGCTTTGTTGCTAAGGGAGCTTTTACAGGATTAGCAGGAGTTGGGTTGGCACTGTTACGCCTCAATGGAAAGAAAACTAGTAATGTTTTGCTGCTAGCTCATTAGAAAAGGAATGCTCAGAATGGAAAAGAAACGAATGATGGCTTTAGTAGGTCTTGCTTTTGAAGATTTACCTCGCAAAGAAATGCTTGAAGATCAAGGCGAAAAAAA
>JAIRLR010000075.1 GCA_031259195.1 Streptococcaceae bacterium
TTAATAAATGATGAGGAGTTTTGGCATACTTATCATATGCGTGAGGATGAAACCCATGAACTTCTCACTGATTTAGAGGAAATTCATTTTTTGGAACTCCCCAAAATGCAAAAATTTAGCAAGCAAAGTCCGATTACTTGGTGGTTGGAGTATCTTAAAAACCCCCATTCAAAGGCAGTTGAAAAAATCGGAGAGTTTGAACCGGTTATCAAGGAGGCGGTGAAAATGTTTGATGTGATCACTTCGGATAAGCAAACGCAGGAACTTTTGCGAATGAGAGAAAAAGGAGAAAGAGATTTCAATTCGGCGATGAAAAGTTCAGAAATAAGAGGGATAGTGAAAGGCAGAGCTGAAAGGATTGAAAAAACAGCATTATCCATGCTTGCAGACGGCATGTCCGTGTCAAATATCAGCAAATATACAGGCCTTTCAATTTCTGAAATTCAGTCATTAAAATTAGATTAATTTAAGAGTAAGTAGATGCTGTCGCCCTGCTTGAAACCTTCTATATTTATTCCGTTCTCTTTCGCTTAAACGGCGAACTTTACTCTTCTTTTGATCAGTGTTACTCCGTTTGGGAAGACTTTTATCTTTATTCCTCTCTAGAGCCTGTTAACTTGTCTTTTAGCGATGAATAATTTTGGCTATTTTTCCACATTTTTTCGTTAAAAGACCTGTCGGTTCCCTACGATTTGTTCAAGTTTCACTTAATTACAAATCGCAAGGAACGGGAGCCTGGATTTAGCACCAACGCGAAGCTTACCTGTGTTTTTTGCCTCAAATTTTGAAAAAATAGCTCAAAAAACCTGACGGGCTTACCAAATTGTTTCAAGCTTTGCTTGATTACAATTTGGTAAACGCAATTCATTTCACGTAAGACAAGTTAACAGGTTCTAAATGTTTTGGGGGTTATGCTTAAACATTTTATTAGAATTTTGATGAGATGTCTTTTTTTTATTTAACTGGACGATTTTGGGTTACAATTTGCCGTGTTTTGCGTGAGGCAATACGAAAGATTGACGAATGTCTTTTTTTTTGATATTCTTTCGATAAGTAATAGTGATGCATAAGTATTTTGCGAAATATTGTCCGCAGTTGCTTTTAATAAGGAACAAAAGGAGAGAATCCACTGGCGATTTCTTCTTTTGTTTTTTGTTGCCCAAAAACACTGAAAATTTAATTTGTAACAAAAATTTAATATTTCAGTAACACTTGAAGGAGAGTGAACAGTTTGTCTAGCCATGTAGTGAAGTATGGTAAACATCGTGAACGTCGTAGTTTTGCTCGAATCAGAGAAGTACTAGATTTACCAGATTTAATAGAAATTCAGAAAAACTCTTTCTGCTGGTTTGTTAATGAAGGCCTGCGAGAGCTTTTTGAAGATATTTTGCCCATTAATGATTTTAACGATAATTTATTATTAGATTTTGTGGATTATGGTTTCAAAGAGCTTAAGTATACCATTGAGGAAGCTAGGGCTCATGATACTAACTACTCAGTGCCTTTACATGTTAGATTGCGTTTGCTTAATAAAAAAACAGGTGAAGTAAAAGAACAGGAAGTTTTCTTTGGTGATTTTCCGTTAATGACAGATATGGGAACTTTTATTATTAATGGTGCTGAGCGGGTTGTGGTGTCACAATTAGTTCGTTCCCCAGGTGTTTATTTCCATGAAAGGGTCGATAAAAATGGAAAAACTTCCTTTGGTTCGAAAGTAATTCCTAATCGTGGCGCTTGGTTAGAAATGGAAACTGACTCGAAAAATATTTCTTACATTAGAATTGACCGAACACGAAAGATTCCTGCGACTGTTTTAGTGCGTGCTTTAGGTTTTGGTTCAGATGATGATATTTTAGAGATTTTTGGTGACTCTGATTTTCTAAATAATACTCTTGAAAAAGATCTGCATAAAAATGCTAGTGATTCTCGTATAGAGGAAGCCTTAAAAGATATTTATGATCGCTTGCGCCCAGGTGAGCCGAAGACAGTGGATAGTTCACGTAATTTATTAAACGCTCGCTTCTTTGATCCAAAGCGCTATGACTTGGCAGATGTGGGTCGCTATAAGATAAATAAAAAGCTAGATCTGAAAGTTCGCCTACTGAACTTAACTTTGGCTGAAACACTGATCGATGAAAAGACTGGTGAGATTTTAGCTGAAGAAGGAACGATTCTAACAAATGAAGTAATGGCTAATCTGCGGGAAGCTATTGATAATGGTTTGAACACAGTAACGCTTTATCCAACTGATGACGCTGTTGTTGTGAATCCGGTGAAGATCCAAGTATTTAAGGTCTATTCGCCAAAAAACTCAGATCGTGTTGTTAATGTTATTGGCAATGCTTATCCAAAGGACGATGCGCTCTCTCTTATGCCTGCTGATGTTTTGGCATCCATTGGCTATTTTTTGAATTTGATGGAAGGGATTGGACGAGCTGATGATATCGATCACTTGGGAAATCGACGCATTCGTTCTGTTGGGGAACTTTTATTAAATCAGTTTCGCGTTGGTTTAGCGCGTATGGAGCGTGTAGTGCGTGAGCGGATGTCCATTCAAGATATTGAAACAGTCACTCCGCAACAGTTGATTAATATTCGTCCTGTTGTTGCGGCGATGAAAGAATTTTTTGGTTCTTCTCAGTTATCACAGTTTATGGATCAGCATAATCCCTTATCTGAGTTAGCGCATAAGCGTCGTTTATCAGCGCTTGGACCTGGTGGTTTAACGCGGGATCGTGCAGGATATGAAGTGCGAGATGTGCATTATTCCCATTATGGACGCATGTGTCCGATTGAAACACCTGAAGGGCCGAATATTGGTTTGATCAACTCACTTTCTTCTTATGCTAGAGTTAATAAATATGGCTTTATTGAAACGCCTTATCGCCGGGTGGACTGGTCAACTAGCAAAGTAACAGATCGAATTGATTGGCTAACAGCTGATGAAGAGGATAACTATACGGTAGCGCAAGCAAATTCGCCTTTAAATGATGATGGCTCGTTTGTTCATGAGTTAATAATGGCACGCCATGCATCAAAGAATCAAGAAATCCCAGCAAGTAAGATTGATTATATGGATGTTTCGCCTAAGCAGGTGGTAGCAGTAGCAACAGCATGTATTCCGTTTTTGGAAAATGACGATTCCAACCGGGCTTTAATGGGAGCAAACATGCAGCGTCAAGCTGTGCCTTTGATTGATCCACATGCACCCATCGTAGGAACAGGAATGGAGTATCAAGCAGCTCATGATTCTGGAGCCGCTTTGATTGCAAAACACAATGGTGTAGTAGAGTATGCTGACGCTGGTGAAATTCGCATTCGTCGTGAAGATAATACTTTAGATAAGTATGCTGTCAGCAAATTCCGCCGTTCGAACTCTGGAAACTCATATAACCAGCGAACACTAGTGGAAATCGGTAAAAATGTCGAAGAAGGCGATGTGATTGCCGATGGACCATCGATGGAAAAAGGTGAGCTAGCCCTTGGTCAGAATCCTTTAGTTGCTTATATGACTTGGGAAGGTTACAATTATGAAGATGCTATTATCATGAGTGAGCGTCTTGTTAAAGACGATGTATATACTTCAATTCATATCGAGGAGTATAAATCTGAAGCTCGTGATACAAAACTGGGACCAGAAGAAATCACTCGCGAGATTCCTAATGTCGGCGAAGATGCTTTGAAAAACTTGGATCGGGATGGCGTTATCCGTGTAGGTGCTGAGGTTAAAGAAGGGGATTTATTAGTTGGTAAGATCACGCCTAAAGGAGTTACCGAACTTTCAGCAGAGGAGCGCTTATTACATGCCATTTTTGGTGAGAAAGCTCGTGAGGTTCGTGATACTTCACTTCGTGTGCCGCATGGAGCAGATGGTATTGTTCATGATGTGGCGGTCTTTACACGTGCATCAGGCGATGAACTTCTTCCTGGGGTAAATGTTTTAGTTCGTGTGCATATTGTGCAAAAACGTAAGATCAGTATTGGGGATAAGATGGCTGGACGCCATGGTAATAAAGGTGTTGTTTCCAAAATTTTACCAGTAGAGGATATGCCTTATTTACCTGATGGTACACCGATTGATATCATGTTAAATCCGCTAGGGGTGCCTTCGCGGATGAATATCGGTCAGGTGTTAGAGCTTCATTTGGGAATGGCAGCGCATACGCTAGGTATTCATATAACAACACCAGTATTTGATGGTGCACAAGATGAAGATGTTTGGGACACCGTTAAAGAAGCAGGCTTGGCATCTGATGCGAAAACAGTGCTTTACGATGGACGTACAGGTGAAGCCTTTGATACCAGGGTATCAGTTGGAATTATGTATATGATCAAACTTCATCACATGGTTGATGATAAGTTGCATGCTAGATCAATTGGTCCTTATTCATTAGTAACGCAACAACCACTGGGCGGAAAAGCTCAGTTTGGTGGTCAACGTTTTGGGGAAATGGAAGTGTGGGCGTTAGAAGCGTACGGTGCTGCTTATATCTTGCAAGAGATTTTAACTTATAAGTCAGATGATATATCCGGACGTGTTCATACTTATGAAAAAATTATTAAAGGTGCACAGATTCCAAAACCAGGAGTTCCAGAGTCTTTCCGTGTTTTAGTGAAAGAACTTCAGTCTTTAGGCTTAGACATGCGTGTTCTAGATGAGGAAAGTAAAGAAATAGGGTTGCATGATCTAGATGATGACGGTTTTGTTGTTGAAGATGCTTTAGAAAAGTATGTTAAAAAATATGCATCCCTAAGAGCAGAAGAAGATAAAAAACACAAGGAAAATGAAGAGACTAAACAGAAAGAAAAAGATAATTATGCTCCTAGTAAGTCAGTAAATGTGAAAGATATTAAAAAAAAATTAGATAATTTTACCCCAAATGAGTAAGGAGGAAGCTTCTTGATTGATGTAAATAAGTTTGAAAGTATGCAAGTTGGTCTTGCTTCACCAGAAAGAGTGCG
The DNA here is from genome assembly GCA_031259195.1 of Streptococcaceae bacterium. Taxonomy (GTDB): domain Bacteria; phylum Bacillota; class Bacilli; order Lactobacillales; family Streptococcaceae; genus JAIRLR01. Next base: position 4,963 of record JAIRLR010000075.1, read on the forward strand.
TAGTTGGTCTTTTGGGGAAGTGAAAAAGCCAGAAACGATTAATTATCGAACATTAAAACCTGAGCGCGAGGGATTATTTGACGAGCGTATTTTTGGTCCGGTTAAGGATTGGGAGTGTGCTTGCGGTAAGTATAAAAGAATTCGCTACAAAGGAGTTGTTTGTGATCGCTGTGGTGTTGAAGTAACGCGAGCAAAGGTTCGGCGTGAGCGGATGGGTCATATCGAGCTAGCAGCTTCCGTTTCTCATATTTGGTATTTTAAAGGCATTCCTTCGCGAATGGGTCTTATCTTAGATATGAGTCCGCGTTCATTAGAAGAGATTATTTACTTTGCTTCTTATGTGGTGCTTGATCCGGGAAATACTTCTCTTGAGCGTAAGCAGTTGTTAACAGAGCGCGAGTATCGTGGAAAACGAGTGCATTATGGTCAAGAGTTTCAAGCGCAAATCGGCGCAGAGGCGATTAAAAAGTTGCTAAAGCAGGTAGATCTGGAAAAAGAAGTTACCGAGCTTAAGGAAGAGTTAAAAGTCATTTCTGGGCAAAAAAGAATTCGGGCAATACGTCGTCTTGATATTCTAGATGCTTTTCGTAAATCTGGGAATAAGCCTTCTTGGATGGTAATGGATGTTTTGCCGGTGATTCCACCAGACTTAAGACCAATGGTGCAGTTAGAAGGAGGGCGCTTTGCCACTTCTGACTTGAATGATCTATATCGCCGGGTGATCAATCGGAATAATCGTTTGAAACGTTTGCTGAACTTAAATGCGCCAAATATTATTATCCAAAATGAAAAACGGATGCTGCAAGAAGCAGTTGATGCACTGATCGATAATGGTCGTCGTGGTCATCCAGTAGCTGGTCCAGGAAATCGTCCACTAAAGTCTCTTTCACATATGTTAAAAGGAAAACAAGGACGCTTTCGGCAAAATTTGCTTGGTAAACGGGTGGATTACTCTGGTCGTTCGGTAATCGTTGTTGGGCCAAGTTTAAAAATGTATCAATGTGGTTTGCCAAGAGAGATGGCCATAGAGCTGTTTAAACCTTTTGTAATTCATAAGTTGGTTAAAAATAAATTCTCCCAAAATATTAAAACAGCTAAGCTGATGATTGATCAGCAAGATGATCTCGTTTGGGATGTTTTGGAAGATGTTATCAAGGAACATCCAGTGCTCTTAAACCGGGCACCAACGCTTCACCGCTTGGGAATCCAGGCTTTTGAGCCTGTTTTGATCGAAGGTCGTGCGATTCGTCTGCATCCGCTTGTTTGTGAGGCATATAATGCCGACTTTGACGGAGACCAAATGGCGGTTCACGTGCCGTTATCTGAAGAAGCACAAACTGAGGCCATAATTTTGATGTTAGCAGCGGATCATATTTTAAATCCGAAAGACGGTAAACCTGTGGTAACGCCTTCTCAGGATATGGTTTTAGGTAATTATTATCTAACGATGGAAGAGGCAGGACGCGAAGGGGAGGGAATGATTTTCCGTGATATTGCTGAAGCCGTCTTAGCATGGCGCAATGGCTATGCTCACTTGCATACCAGAGTGGCGCTTGCGATAAATTCATTAGACAAGCCTTGGTCAAAGAAACAAAAAGATAAGCTCTTAGTTACAACGATCGGCAAAATTATTTTTAACGAAATTATGCCGCCCGAGTTTCCTTATTTAAATGAACCAACTATGGAAAATTTAACCGATAAAATACCGGATAAATACTTGATAGATCCTACGGTTGATGTGGCTGCTCACATCATCGAGCAAGAGCTAGTAGAACCGTTTAAGAAGAAAATGCTAGGAAATATTATCGGCGAAGTGTTTAAACGTTTTCGTTCAACCAGAACTTCAGATTTACTAGATAAGATGAAAGATCTTGGATATCATCACGCCACACGTGCTGGTTTAACCGTGGGAATTGCGGATATTACAGTGCCTAAAGTAAAGCAAATTATTGTTGACGAAGCGCATATCCAAGTAGAAAAGATTAGCAAGATGTTTCG
>JAIRLR010000099.1 GCA_031259195.1 Streptococcaceae bacterium
TAGAACGGGAGCCTCGCAATAGCACCACCGCTTCGCTATTCTGCGTTTTTTTCCTTATCTCAGGAAAAAATTGAACACAATTTTTAATCATGTCCTAGTTTCGCAAGAGGTCTATTAAAATAAAAAACTCTATGCCACCAAAAACATAGAGGGATCCTATCATTAGCAAATGAAAAGCTGTCCCTTGGTAGGAAATTAAGGCACAGTTAATCAAACGCAAGCCACCTACTGTCTTCGGTACGGATATAAAAACCTTAGAGCCTGTTAACGATCTTTCTATTGATGGAATTTTTGATTAATTTTTAGGCAATTTGCGGAAAAAAACGCAGAATAGCGAAGCGGTGGTGCTATTTCAAGGTTTTTTGACAAAAAAGTGTCAAAAATTAATCAAAATTGCGCAATTCTGGAAATCGTTAACAGACTCTTATCTAGCATACCATGCAATGGGGCAAGTTGCAAATTGCTAGAGTCTGTTAAATAACCTCATCTCCATTAATCACAGCACGTGCTACATTTTGAAAATAATTGACCTTTGCCTGCCCATATTTTTGCTGAATAATGTCAAATGCTTCTTTTAAATAAAAGTTTCGCGTTTTTAAACCATGAGCATCACTTGCCACCATATGCACTAAGTTATCTTGAATAAGTTGATGAGCAAAATGTTTAATTTTCACTCCATAACTTCCGACTAACGAAGGAGCGGTTAACTGCGCTAAACATCCCATACTTAAAAATTTCAGAAAAACATCATGATCATGATGCGCCCAAGCATAACGTTCAGGATGAACAATCACTGGAACGATCCCGTGATGGATCAGCTGAGCCAGTATGTTTTCCGTATAGGCTGGAAGCTTTAACGACGGGAGCTCCAACATCAAATACCTATCCGTAATATCTGCAAATAAAACCTTATCATTCTCAATTTCATCCAGCAGTAAATTACTAATTCTAACTTCCTGACCTTCAAACAACTGAAGCAAAACATTGCGTTTATCCAACTCTTGCTGCAAATTTTTAACAAGCTCGATCACTTTATCTTTAGAATTATCAAAGTGATGATTATAGTGCGGTGTACAAAGAATGTGCGTAATCCCATCTTCCACAGCCTTTTCAGCCATCAGGATACTTTCTTTTAAATCTTTGGCTCCATCATCAATCTGAGGAATAATATGACAATGTAGATCTATCAAAAAACTCACCTCAATGCAACAATAAATTGAATAATTCCATATTAGGGTCTATTGTAACCCAAACCCGTCCAGTGAGATGTCTTTTTTTTATTTAACTGGACGGTTTTAGGTTACAACTTGCCGAAAAAACATAAAAACGAAAATATAGCTATGAAAAATTATTAAAATGGGCTATAATAAGTTTAGGGCAATGTTCTGTTTATGAAGCGTGTCAGATCCGGAAGGAAGCAGCACTAAGTAGAAAGAGCATGTGCTCTTTTTTGTTTGGTAAAATTCGCTACTTTCATGATTAGATTGAATCGGGTATAGGGAAGGCATTTTACCCAGGCAGGTGCATGTTGTCCTCTTCCGTTTCTTTAATTCACATCACTTTTTTCACTATTAACAAAATTCAGCGGTTAACGCTTGTTTTTAATTTATATCTCTTTTACAAAAAGTCGTATGCGTCGGCCCTTATAACCTCATGAAAGTTTACACTTAGAGCCTGTTAACGATCTCTCTATTGATGGATTTTTTGAGAAATTTTTGTGCATTTCTAGGAAAAAAACGTAAGTTTAGCGGTGCTAAATCGAGGCTTTTTGACGAAGAAAGGCAAAGAATTACCAGAAAAATCACAATTATGGAGATCGTTAATAGGCTCTAAGAGTGGACTTTTATCGTTGAAATGTTGTTAACGTTTATTTTTATTTTGGTGATTGTGACAGTAACAAGCAAAAAGTTTGGACAACCATCTCTAGCAGGTTTAGTCATCAACTAGACTTTAGCGATTCTTCACTAGATATCAATAGATTTTTTTTTGCAATTGTCAGATCACCTTCATAAAGCACTTTTTCGCCCTTAATAATTTGATAACAGTCTGCGCCTTTGCCTGCTAGCACAACCGCATCATTTGCTGATTTTGTTAAAGACAGTGCATGATTTATTGCTTGCATGCGATCTGCTAAAATCGCTACTTTTACTTTTGCTGAAGTGATATTGCGAGCGATTTCATGTGCAATTTCAGCTGGATCTTCAAAATCCGGGTCATCCGCCGTTAAAACAGCGATATCGGCAAATTTGGACAAAATCTCACCAAAGTCTTCTCGTCTAGATATGCCTTTACTACCAGTGCTTCCAAGCACAACAATTAGTGTTCCTTGATGATGATTTTTCACAAATTTTAGTAGCGTTTCAAGACTTATTTTATTATGTGCATAGTCGACATAAACATGCGCGCCATTTTTTTGTACTAAAACTTCCATTCGTCCTGGGACAGTAATCTTGGCTAAAGCTTTTTGTGCAGCAGCTTGATCTGCTCCAACTAAAAACGCTGCCATCATTGCTGCTAAGGCGTTTTCTTTATTGAAATCTCCAGCTAGTTTAATCGTATATTGCCCTTTTAAGCTATTATCTTTATTAAGATCTCCCGCGCAAACATTAAACTTCAAAAAATCCTTTGCATCAGCTTCTATAAAATAATCTGTACCTAAAGCAGATGTTCCATAAACATATAACGGAATACTTAGCTTGCTAATTTCCTCTGCTAGTAAATCAAAATAATCCGCATCTTTATTTAAAATTACTTGCCGCGAGTTAAAGAGAAGTTGGCGCTTACAGTAAAGATAATCTTCAAAATTTGGATGCTCGATGGGGCCAATATGATCCGGAGAAATATTTAAAAAAACGCCCACATCAAAAGTTAAACCGTACACACGCTTCATCTTATAGGCCTGCGAAGAAACTTCCATAACAAGATGCGTCATTTTCTGATCAACTGCTTGGCTCATCATTTCATAAAGATCAAGAGATTCAGGAGTGGTTAGAGCTGACTTAAAATAAGTTTGCCCATCAAGCGTGGTCTCCATAGTCGAAAAAAGGGCCGTTTTTTGTTTTGTTGTTTGATCTAAAATCCCTTTAACAAAATAGGCCGAGGTTGTTTTTCCTTTTGTTCCAGTGAAGGCTACAATTTTTAATTTTCGCTCAGGGTGATTGAAAAACGCTTGAGCAATCAAGGCCATAGCCTGCTTGACATCATTGACGAGAATAGCTGTTGTACCTTGTACTTTAAAAGGTGTTTGGCTTACATAAAAGCGTAAATCAGATGCGAGCGCTTGTTCTAAAAAAGTTTCCTTAAAATTTTGCCCTTTAACAAAAAACAGGGTATCATCACCAACTTTTCGGGAATCATAAGCAAGCTGCTTGATTTGCGTTTGTGCTAAATAGTCCGGCAAATGATAATGCCAAGTGTTTTTCTCAGTAATTACTTCACGAAAATTATGATCTTGTTTTAAAATAGTAATCACTTCTGATAAGCGCATATGCTCTCCTTTTGTTTCTAAAAAACATTCGCAAATTTTTCATACAGTTGCGAAAAAATTTCTATAAACTGTTCAACTTCTGTCACCGTATTGCTCTCATCTAAGCTGATTCTTACTGCTGTTTGGGCAATATTTTTAGGTATGCCCATTGCTTGTAGCGTGCTTGCGGGCATTTTTTTGCGCGAACTACATGCGCTGGTCGTTGAAAGGTAAATTTGCTTTTCTGCAAATGCGTGGACCATCACCTCACCGCGCATTCCCTTTACACCAAAGGTTAAAATATGCGGAGCAAAAGTATCTGTCAGATTGGTGAACAAGCAAACATTTTCATAAAATTTTAAGAATTGACCAAGAGTATCTCTTAGGGCAAGCACATGACGACTCTTTTCATTCTGATTCTCAATCGTTAAGCGCAAAGCTTTAGCCATAGCGACAATTCCAGGGACATTTTCCGTTCCTGAGCGTTGATTATTCTCTTGTCCACCACCTGCTAAAAGAGGTGCCAAACGTTTGCCTTTTTTTAAGTAAATAAACCCTACGCCACGTGGACCATGAAACTTATGGGCGGAAAAAGTTGCAAAGTCAACGCGTTTTGGTAAGTAGTTCTCTTTTGCCATTTTTCCTATTGCTTGCACAGCATCTACATGAAAGTGAATAGTTGGATAATTTTCTAAAAGTTGAGCAATTTCTTTAATCGGCTGAATACTTCCAATTTCATTATTTACACTTATGATTGATATCAAAATAACATCTTTATCTAATAACTTTTCAAGTTCATCTATTTTGACAAAGCCATGCTGATCAACTGGAGTAAGGTTGATTTGAAAGCTCAGATCTGCTAGTTGTTTTGCTGTTTCATAAACTGACGGATGCTCAATTGCTGAAATGATAATGCGTTGACCGAACTTGCGTTTTTCTAAAGCTGTGCCTTTGAGAGCCCAGTTATTTCCTTCCGTACCTCCAGAATTAAAATAAATTTCAGACGAAAAAACGCCCATAAGCTCAGCAATCTGTTTGCGCGCCTGTGCAAGCAAAGTATCTGCCTGACTTCCCAAATCATACAAACTTGAAGGATTGGCAAAAACTTTTTGACTTGTCTTAACATATGCATCGAGTGCCTCCGGAAAAATCTGCGTTGTTGCGCTATGATCAAAGTAAATCATACTCCCATTGGTTCCTTTCTATTAAATAAGTATTTCATTATAGGTAAATTCTCCCAATGCAAAATCGACTTTGCCGTTTAATAAATTAGTCACTTCTTCTTGAAAAGAAATGACTGCTTCTTTTGCTACAAAAACGATGACTTCAATCTGCTCCATAAAAAAACTTTCTTTTACCGTGTATTCCGGATGTAGCGTGAAAAAAGATTGCAGTTTGCCATTTAACGCGTAATCAATTTTTAAACGAATTTCTTGCTGTAAAACTTTTTTAACAATGCCAATCTTTTGCAAAGTTTCCGCCACACTTTGCGTGTACGCTCTGATCAGCCTACCAATTCCTAATTTCACACCACCAAAATAACGAGTTACAACAGCACAAACATTGATCAATTGTTTATTTTTCAACACTTCAAGTATTGGCATTCCAGCTGTTCCGCTAGGTTCGCCATCATCACTACTTCGCTTTATTTCGCTATTGTTGCTGACAATAAAAGCTGAACAGTTGTGTCTTGCCTTAAAGTGTTCTTTTTTGATTTTTGCAATAAAATTCCTTGCTTCATTTTCTGTAAAAACACGCTTGAGATGACAAAAAAAACGTGACTTTTTGATCTCAATCTCATGAGATCCATCTTGAAAAATAGTGAAATAAAACGTTGGAAGCCTTTTTTGATCAGACATATTTTTTTCCTCTTTCATGAGACAACTTAACAAGGTTCTTGGATAAAAGTCAGGTCAAACGCGTGTAAATATTGTTATATAGTAATATTTATCGATAACGTTAAATTTCGAGAAAGAAAACATTAACTGTATGTTTAAAATAAAATTTTAATAGCAATATACTTAGATAATGCTTAAATATAAGAGGCTTTCTACACATATATTGTTAATTTTTATGCCATAAAACGTTCATGCATTTGACGTGGATAAAATTGCGTCTAGAATGGTACAACCCTGCAGGATAACGAAGGGGTGCATCCTCTATTTTCAATCACCAAATACGAGTTTGAATAACAAATCATCAGTAACTGAATGCATGTGCAAAAGTTCCTAATAAAATTTTTTCTTCATTTCTAATGAAAATTGTAACATGAACAGGGAAAAACGTAAAATTGATAAAAAATTATTATAAAAACTAATCTTTCAACTTATATAATACCTAGCGCATGCACTGAATTTTGACTCAAATCCATATAAACTTCCTGCTTTACGATAGGCAAACAAAAAGGCCACCTTTTTAAGGTCGTCTTTTTTGTTTATTAAAAGAGTATCCTCCCCTATCTAGGTGAAATGGATCTAGATGGTGCGGATCCTACTGCTTGCTTTCTTAATTCTATACTTTGCCAATAACCATTAAAAAAATCCTCTGCTTCATAAAAATTAGACCTCTTAACATTAACCCCATGAAAAATTTTTTTATTTTCATAATAAAACCTCTCCTTTTATTTTAACTTTTTGTAATTTTAATAATTAAAAGTCGTATATTGGCAAATATCCCAATTTACTGGTGCTACTCCTAATCCATCGGCCAGATTATGGGTTACTCCGGGATTATCTCCTCTAACTGGAATTACATTTCCCCATGGATTATATAGCCATATACTTTCACTACCTGCATCATTATCTGCCGCAAAAGCCACACAACTATGAGCTTCTGCAGGATCAGCTGGATTTACAAATGTTACAATGACCATACGTCTATTAACAGCAACCTCACTATATATAGCATTCCATGAAGCTTGCGAATTTGCTAGGATAAAGGATACTGTGTTTCCTACTTACACCACAAATATTCCTCAGCAAAAAGCAAAAATTTACTCCATATCAAAAGCCTGTTGCTTGCCCTTTGCAAAATAATTATCGCTAAAGGCAAGTAACAGGCTTTTAATGTTGAAAACAGGACTAGAATTTTTTTAACCCACAAGATAGATATAACTCTCAAAGTAAAAAGTTAAGCAGGGCAAATCCTAGCTTCTTGTTCTTTAAGTATCTTCCAATATTTATTTAAAACACCTTTTAAATTATAAAATTGTCTTCTTTCATACTTTGGAGATACATGAGTAAACCAAATCACTGCTTCTTCTAATGGTGCATCAAGACTACGTGTTAATATACAACCCCAAGCAGAATCTCCAAGATTAAGATTAACAGGAATTACTTTTAAATCATCAGTTCCTAAATTAAACGGCAATTCAGCTATCCTTAACCCTTGCTTTCTTCCCTTTTGGACATCCGGTACTTCTCTTTCCATCATAGCTATCTCTTCTTCATATGTTGTTCCTGCGCCAAAACTATTCAGAAGTTTTGCTTTCTTAACTTCTTCTGGCTTTGCTGTTTCCCTTACTATTTCTTCAACACTTTTCTTACTATTTTTTACCTTTATATAAATGATGCTACTAATTGTGATCCAAAAAATCCATCTTCATCATCTTCTATAGGAATGTATAAATGGACTACCTTTGATCCTTGCAGTACTTCTTTGATGAGGATAGGAGAATCTTCAGCCACCCTTGGCCTTTTCTTAACAATTGTTTTAGAAGGCTTCATTACTTTTTGATACCAATCTCTTTTTAATCTTATGTAATGATTACCTCGAGATTGTGGCTCTACTTCTAATTTAAACCAACTATTTTCCCCTATAGGTAGATA
>JAIRLR010000148.1 GCA_031259195.1 Streptococcaceae bacterium
AAGTAGCACGGTAATTGAGGTTTTTATTTTTGGAACAAAGTTTCGTTGTGTATAGAGAAAAGTAAGTACCAAGTATAAGGTACGCGAAACAAGCGGAAAGTAAATGCTGTCGCCCTGTAGGGAACCCGACAGGTCTTTTAACGAAAAAGTGTGGAAAAAGAGCCAAAATCATTCATCATTGTGAGATCTTGGACAGGTTCTTATAAACTCCGATATATGCGGATCTTCTATACTACGAACATGCGATAAAATAGCTTTAATCTCATTAATAGTTTTTAAACCATTTTTCATATATTTAAATCTCCTCCAATTAAATCCAAAGTATACGGGCCCAACTTTCCTACACGGATTTCTTGAATAATCATCAGACTCGCTCGCTCATAGTCATCTTTAAATCCACGCTTTTGCGAAATTAATAACAATAAATCAACTGTTGATAAAGACAGATCATTATCTGTCAAAGAATAGCGCTCCATAACACGCTTAGGAAAATGATTAACAAAAAATGCTAAACCGAACAGCGCAATATCATCTGCATCTAAAAGTTGATCCTTAATTGCCCCAGTTAATGCCAACTTTTTTCCAACTTCCTCATCTTCAAACTTCGGCCAAAGAATCCCCGGAGTATCTAATAACTTCAAGTCAGAGTTCAAACGGATCCACTGTTGACCTTTAGTTACTCCGGGTTTATTCCCCACCTGAGCTTTTTTCTGACCAACTAATCGATTCATCAGCGTCGACTTCCCAACATTAGGAATGCCAATGATCATCGCACGTATCGCTTGCGGCTTTAAACCACGAGCCTCGTTACGCTTTAGCTTTTCCTTTAAAACAACTTTACTCTCAGAAATAATCTTCTTCACACTTGTATTTTGCTTAGCATTAATGGTGAGCGAATCATATCCTTGCTCTTTAAAATGTCCACGCCACTTTTTTAATTGCACGCAATCTCCTAAATCGCTTTTATTAATTAAAAGCAATCGCGGCTTTTGCTGTAAGATCTTATCCAGCATAGGATTCCGACTGGAAATAGGCAATCTGGCATCAAGCATCTCGTAAACAATATCCACAAATTTTAGCTTTTCTTGTATCTTCACTCGTGCCTTCGCCATATGACCAGGAAACCACTGAATATTAACGCTCATCTCTAAACTCCTTAAAATTTTAATCATTATTTTTATGCTATGATCAAACTATTAAAAATTTAAATCATCTTAGAGCCTGTTAAGAAGAGCTACAAAATAAACAAGTTAGCAAACGGGAATTTAAATTTTTTTCTTATTCCACTTTATCAAGCACTTTGCTTTTAACAAATCTTTTTTCAAAATTTTTCTGTGCTTCTTCATATTGTTTTGTTGTAACGATATCATCTTGCAGTTCTATATATTTCCATCTTGGATATTTTAAATTAGCAAAACTACCACATCCAGTTGGAGAGAATGACCAACTAAATGGCTTTATTTTCAACATACAAGGAAAAATTTCACGTTTTACAGGTACAATATATGCATTATCCAGCAGACAAGCCTCTGCTTCAGCCATCGCCGTATATCTGTCTCCTTGTTTATCAAGCGTTCTAATATTATCCGCTTTATTTAACAGTTTATCATATTTATCTAAATCTATAGCTTTAACAATTTCCCTATCGCTATTTGTATATATCTCTTTATCAGGAGTTGATAGACCAAATATATGAAGCATACCACCTTTACTTGGACTAAATATATCTAAATAAGAGAAAGGATCACGATAATCAGGAGCATAGCCAGCAAAATAACCAAAATCATAATCTATATCTTGCGATGATTCTGCATTATAAGTTACAGTGAGCATCTTTTCTTTACTTATTGCATGGATATCATAAATAACATTATCTGAACCCAAAGCATCTTCAATTGACTGCTTTAAGGATTTACAAATCTTCATTCTACTTAGATCATTTTCAACTTCTACCGTATCTAAGTGAATCGGGAACTTGACACCCTTAGCTCTTAGCTCATCCTTTGCTTTGGCAAAATACTGTCTTGCAAGCTCTGCATTATACGAAGTATTATTTCCATCTTTAGTAAAATTGACCTTTTGCCAATCAGGATTTAAAGCATTCATTTTTTCTTGTAAAAGAGTACCATAACTTTTACTATCCACGTTTACAAAGTTTGGTGGAACTAGTGAATGTCTAACACATAAAGCTCCAGCATATTCTCCTACACTTTGAGAATTTATTTTTGCAAGATTAAGCGAGAAGAAAACAGCTTTGCGGAAGTTTAAATTCATTATAGCTTTATGTGTACTCTCTTTATCTTTGTTTGGAGTCGTATATTTATAAGACTGACGATTAAAGTTAAACACTCCATAATAAGTTCCTGCATTTTCACTCATATAACAAATCTTATCTTTATTTTTCTTAAGTATTTTTTTATACGAAGCATCGGTTGCTTTCAAAATCGCTGCATAAAAGTTTTCCTCCGCAAATTCTCTATACTGCTGAGTAGGATCAGAATCACTATCGTAAGTTAAATTAACATTTTTTACATAAACATTTTTCTTATCATGATACGCATCATTTGCTTTCATACTAATAACAGATTTTGAAGTATAGTTCGTTAAAATATAAGGTCCATTATAAAGAATCGAATCCGCCGCTACCTTACCAAAACTTTTCCCTTTGGCTTTTAAAAATTTGGCATTAACTGGGCAAAAGACAGATAAAGTAAGTTTTGAATTCCAATAAGGTTCAGGTTCTTTTAACGTATATGTCAGCGTACCTTTTTTATCATCTGCCTCAACTCCTACATAAGAAAAGTCCTTAACTTCACCTTTAATATATTCATCTAATCCTTTGATAGAATTTTGGATAATAAACAAATACTGCGATTTTGAATCTGCGGCATATTTTAGTGCCGCTGTCCAATCAGAAGGTTTAACTTTATCATACTCACTACCATCTGCCTGAATCCATTTAACACCCTTGCGAATTTGATAAGTATAAATCAGATTATCTTGAGAAACCTTCCAAGACTTCGCCATCGCTCCTCTGATATTTCCATCCCGATCATATCCAAGCAATCCTTCGACAAAGTTATCATACTGAGTGCTATCAATCATAAGAAAACTAACTAAGTAATCAAAAGAACTTGGCTCATGATGGTAAAAATAATTTATTGTTTCATTGTTATGACCTGAACTTAAATCTTTTTTTAAATTACAGCTACTTAAAAAAACTAAAAGGACTGTGCTTGTTAAAAATGCCCATAAAAAACGCTTTTTATTCAAAAAAATCCTCCTCAAAATTATACCTAATTAAAATACCTTTAATTTTTTTAAAAACACTAACAAATAATAAAGCATAATAACAATATAAAGTGAAAAGACTCACGATAAACGAGTAACTTTAACTGCGAATCAAAAATTCTGCCTTTTTCACAACAAAAAGCAAAATAATGCTTAACATCACTGCATTCAATAAACAGCTAATACCGTTCGTCAACAAACTATAAAGCCAAGGACTAACACTTTTTGGGGCATAGCTTCCCCAAAAAAGAGCTCCCGCAATAAAATGCCAAAACCATCGCGCCAAAGCTCCTGTAAACGATGCTAAAAAAATCCAAAAAGTAAACTGCCGTTTGATTTTTATTTGAAAGGAGAAGATTCCCACAAGAGCGCTAAAAGCAAACGCAACTGGATAATCTATCAATACTTGTACAACCGTTAAAAACGCTGCTTTGCCCGTTAAAATAGACAGCAGCCCACAAATGGCGCCTGCCAACATTGCCGGAAGCACTCCCTTACGCACAGCTAAAATCGCAACCGGAATAAAACCAAGTGACAGATCAAGCGCTGCATGAAACAACTGCAAAGGAATATAAGACAAAGCTAAAGCTACTGCACTTACCATTGCAACTTCTAAATAAACTACCAATTTTTGTTTTTTATCTGACATTAGTAAAATTCCTCCCTATGACTAGTCACAAAGAAGAAGCCTATTATCCTGTACACATCTCTACGCTCCGTACTAACGAGATCAGGTTATAAGGGACCTGTTAACAGGTTCTAAACGGTCTTCAGCAAAAGCTCCCCTTGTGAAAAATTATCTATATTTAGTTACATTGTTACATGCCATGACTTTTATTTAACATCATATGCAAGATATGTAAGCAAATCAATCGAAGATTTTTGCTCCAAGTCCCTCGCACTCCATAAAGCATCCTCTTTCTGCATAGATCAGAATACTAAATTTATTTCGCTTTAAAGTAGCAAGTGTTAAACAAATAACGACTCCTTCTTCAAAAAAAGACTTCAACTTTCTTAGAGCCTGTTAACTTTAGCTACTGCGCCAGAGACCTCCTTTTCTACTTCAACCTTGCTTGCTTAAATTTTAATTTCCCATAACAAATTTTTTTCAAATTTATCTTCCTTGCAATACATTTGTAATGCAAAAATCGTTACCACAATCTTGATTATCAATAACTTTTTATTTCTACAAATAAAAATTAAGTAAAAATCTTCATTCACAAACAACAAAATATAAATTATAATAGCCACGTAAAGAATTTGAAACTACATATTTATTTCTCGCTAAATTATGATAGGCTATACATATATTTTTTTAATGTTTCTTTTAGATATGAAATTGATTTGACCAAAGTTGTTAATCTAAATTAAAATTTTCTGAATTTATTCCAAAATAAAAGCATTTTATTTAGTGTTTTTATCCCATGCCACTTTAAATTAACCCCTTTTTTCACATCATGATCTAAAAGTTTCACTTTGTTTTATTTCAAGGAGGAAACTGAATGACAAAAGCAAACTTTGGCGTTGTAGGAATGGCTGTGATGGGAAAGAACTTGGCTTTAAATATTGAAAGCCACAGCTGTCGTGTTGCTTTATTTAATCGCACAAGTTCTGTTACTAAAGCAGTAGCAAAGCAATATCCTACAAAAAAGTTTGTGCCAACATATGATATTGAGGAATTTGTAAACACGATTGAAAAACCACGAAGAATTTTATTAATGGTTAAGGCTGGTACAGCAACTGATGCAACAATTCAACAACTACTTCCACACTTAGATAAAGGCGATATTTTAATCGACGGTGGAAATACTTTCTTTAAGGATACGATTAGACGTAATAAAGAACTAAGTGCTGCAGGGATTAACTTTATCGGCGCTGGGATATCTGGCGGTGAAGAGGGAGCTTTAAATGGGCCTTCCATCATGCCCGGCGGACAAAAAGAAGCTTATGAGTTAGTTGCTCCGATCTTAAAAGAAATTGCCGCAAAAGCAAA
>JAIRLR010000186.1 GCA_031259195.1 Streptococcaceae bacterium
CCTGTTAACGATCTCGCTATTGATGAAATTTTTGGTTAATTTTTAGGCAATTTGCGGAAAAAAACGCAGAATAGCGAAGCGTTAGTACTATTTTGAGGATTTTTGACAAAAAAGTGTCAAAAATTAAACAAAATTGCGCAATTCTGGAGATCGTTAACAGGCTCTTAATGGTTGAACTAGCAAATTACCTTTATTAGACCTCTTGGATAATAAATAGATCTTCGGATGATGTCTATTATAAAATTAATCTCTGGATCATCCTCAGCAAATCCTGGCGTATAATAATTAAACAATAATGCATCGATAGGCAGTGGATAAAACGAAGATTTCGCATGCCATTTCCCAACAAGAGTTACTCGTCTTCCTGCAATGTTACACAGAATGCGTAACAACATCAGGGTAAGAGATCCTTGTCCGCGTACATAAGTGGTTGAATCATTTAAACCAATAGCCATGCTTAATGCCCAAGTTTTCAGGGTATCATCATCCATATTCCCTTGCCGAACTAATTCAAGAAATTGCCTTAGAGCCTGTTAACTTGTCTCTTTATTGATGGATTGCGTTTACCAAGTTTGTAATCAATTAAGCTCAAAACAACTTGTAAACCTGCCAGGTTTTTTTTGAGAAATTTTTGTGCATTTCTAGAAAAAAAACGTAGGTTTAGCGAGGCTATTTCGAGGCTTTCGTTCTAACGATTTGTAATCAAGCAAAGCTTGAACAAATCGTAAAGAACTTAGGCATATCTTTTGACGAAAAAAGGCAAGCATTATCAAAAAAGTTGCACCGAGTAGGTACATCCTGCCTAAACTCTGTCAAGCCTCGCAAGACACTCGTTAAGGTAAGTTCGCACCGAGTAGGTACGTCCGCACCTTTACTCTGTCAAGTTAACGCTTGCCAATCGTTAAGGCAGTTCGCAATTAGAGACAAGTTAACAGGTTCTAAAACTTGATGGATTGCTTGACAATGTCATTATTTTACCGTTTAACGACATACAAGCAGATCAAGATAACTTAGAAAATTGATATTTGTCAGTTGTTAGGTTAGACTTAACGGGTGTAGTTGTTATGCACATATTTAAGTTTATACTTTTAATTATACGAGATAGGAGAGATATAGGTTGGTAATTGTTACAATTATATCCGCTATCATCGCATTAATTGTTGGTTATTTTATAAAAAGTTTTCAAGTTAACGCAGATAAGCGGCGCTTAGAGAAGGAAAAAGCAGCGTATGAAACAGGTATTCAGGAAGCAAAGTTATCCGCTGAAGAGATCCTTGAGAGAACTCGCCTTGATGTGAAGACATTGAAGAAAAAAACTTTATTTGAGGCAAATCAAGAGGCAATTAAAGAAGCAAAGAAGGTTAGTCAGCAATATCGTAAAGAGATTGAGAGTGAGTATAAAGAACGTAATTTACAATTAAATACTAAAGAGAATCTTTTGAATCAACGAGAAGAAGTATTGACTCGTAAAGACGACGCTTTAATGAAACGCGAGCTCTCACTTGAAGATAAAGAG
The DNA here is from genome assembly GCA_031259195.1 of Streptococcaceae bacterium. Taxonomy (GTDB): domain Bacteria; phylum Bacillota; class Bacilli; order Lactobacillales; family Streptococcaceae; genus JAIRLR01. The sequence goes on from JAIRLR010000186.1 coordinate 1,517, forward strand.
CAAGGATTGACTTCCAAACAACAATTAATCGATGAGCGCAAAAAAGAAGTTGAAAGCCTTGAAGTAAAGCAAAAGGTGGAGTTAGAGAGAATTGCAAAACTTTCTCGTGAAGATGCACAAGATATTATTATGAGGTCTACAAAAAAAGAGTTGGATCGAGAGGTTACTCTTTTGATCAAAAAGGCAGAAGAGCGGGCAAATGAGGAAGCAGATAAAAAGGCGAAGAATATTTTATCATTAGCAATCCAGCGAGTTTCTACTGATCAGATTTCAGAGAGTACTGTTTCAGTAGTTCCATTGTCCGGTGATGATATAAAGGGACGAATTATTGGGCGTGAAGGACGAAATATTCGCACACTAGAGTCTTTAACTGGGATCGATATTATCATTGATGATACTCCAGAAGCAGTAGTTCTTTCGGGATTTGATCCTATTCGTCGAGAAATTGCACGGATGACTTTAGAAAAACTGCTCCAAGATGGTAGTATTCATCCAGCTCGAATTGAAGAACTTGTGGAAAAGTCGCGTAAAGAGATGGATACTCGAATTCGTAATTATGGAGAAGCTGCTGCATTTAAAGTTGGCGCTCATACACTTCATCCTGATTTGATTAAAATTATGGGTCGTTTACATTTCCGAACTTCTTATGGTCAAAATGTCTTAGATCACTCTGTTGAGGTGGCTTGCTTAGCAGGTGCTCTAGCAGGTGAGTTGGAAGAAAATGTAACTTTAGCAAAACGTGCAGGATTTTTACATGATATCGGCAAGGCTTTAGATCATGAGATCGAAGGTTCACACGTTGAGATTGGTACAAAGATCGCTACAAAATATAAAGAAAATCCAATAGTTATTAATGCAATCTCTTCACATCATGGCGATGTAGAGGCAACGTCGATTATTGCCGTTTTGGTATCAACCGCAGATGTTTTATCCGCTGCTCGCCCTGGAGCACGTAGTGAGTCTTTGGAAAATTATATTCGTCGTTTACAAGCTTTGGAAGCGATTGGAGATGAATTTGCCGGAGTTGAAAAAACATATGCTATCCAAGCAGGCCGCGAAGTGCGAGTAATTGTGAAACCGGAAGAAATCGATGACTTGCAAGCAGTACGCCTGTCTCATGACATTCGTCGAAAAATTGAAGATAAACTAGACTATCCTGGGAGTATCAAAGTAACCGTTGTACGAGAAATGCGTGCAGTTGAATATGCTAAGTGAAGAGGATTGGTTTTATCAAGATTTAATCGTTGTTTAATGCTCTTGATAATGAGTGTTTGTGTGAGAGTTGTGATTAGTAGCAATTCTGGATTATTTCAGGAAGCTATTTCAGCGTATCATGCGAATAAAGGCTCATTGTCAAGGGATTTTTCAGTTAATGCTTTGCAATAATTTCAGATTAATTATTAGACCTCCTTAAGAAACTAGGGTATAACGAGAATTCGTTTCAATTTTTTCTTGAGACAAGGAAAAAAACGCAAGAATAGTGGATTTTAAGATTATAGAAGGTAGGAAGAGTTGGGATGTACGATCAGCTACAAGCGATAGAAGACCGTTATGAAGAGTTAAGCGAGTTACTTTCTGATCCTGAAGTAATTGCAGATACGAAGCGCTTTCTTGCTTTATCAAAGGAAGAAGCTAGTATTCGAGAAACGGTAGAAGTGTATCGCCACTATAAAAAAATTGTTCAACAGATCAAAGATGCAGAAGAGTTATTAAGTGAGAGTTTGGATGCTGAGATGTTAGAAATGGCTAAGGAAGAGCTGTCTGAAGGCAAGACGGAAAAGGAAGAGTTGGAGGAGCAGATGAAGATTTTACTCTTACCAAAGGATCCCAATGATGATAAAAATATTTTAATGGAGATTCGCGGAGCAGCTGGTGGGGATGAGGCCCAGTTGTTTGCAGCGGATCTTTTTGCCATGTATACCAAGTATGCAGAGTCTCAGGCGTGGAAAGTGGAGATTATGGAGGCTAGTGTAACGGGCATTGGCGGATATAAAGAAGTTATTTTGATGATTACAGGGATGAGTGTTTACTCAAAGCTTAAATATGAGTCGGGAGCTCATCGCGTGCAGCGCGTGCCAACAACAGAGTCACAAGGGCGTGTTCATACCTCTACTGCAACGGTAGTGGTCATGCCTGAGGCAGAGGATGTTGAGATAGAGATTGATGATAAGGATTTGCGGGTAGACATTTATCATGCTTCAGGTGCTGGGGGGCAACATGTTAATAAAACAGCTTCAGCAGTACGAATTGTGCATTTGCCAACGGGAATCAAGGTGGAGATGCAGGATGAGCGTTCGCAGCAAAAAAATCGCGAAAAAGCTATGAAGATTTTACGAGCGCGAGTGTATGATTATTTTGCGCAAGCTGCACAGAGCGAGTATGATGCAAATCGGAAGTCTGCCGTCGGGACAGGTGATCGCTCGGAGCGGATTCGGACATATAATTTTCCACAAAATCGAGTGACAGATCATCGAATTGGTTTAACAATTCAAAAATTGGATCAAATTTTAGCCGGAAAGCTCGATGAAATTATTGACGCTTTGATTGTTTATGATCAAACACAAAAGTTAGAAGAGTTGAATAATGGTTCAGCTTAAAACTTATTTTCAGGCAATTCGTGAGTCTTCGCTGCGTTTGCAAAAGGCTGGTTGTGAGCCTGCTAGTGCGCAGTTTGTTTTTATGCAAAGAAAAGGTTGGAATCAGCTTAAGTGGCTTTTAAATATACATCATCCTATTTCGGAAGCGGACAATAAACAGATTTTGCGCGATGAAAAGAGCTTGTTAAAAAATGTTCCACCACAGTATTTGCTTGGATTTGCAGAGTTTTTTGGACGACGTTTTAAGGTGACAAAAGATACGTTGATTCCAAGACCTGAAACGGAAGAATTGGTGCAATTAGCTTTGCAAAAGGGAAATCGGAATTTACCTTTAAAGGTTGTAGACATTGGCGTTGGTAGTGGCGCGATTGCGCTAACTCTTGCTTTAGAACGTCCCAATTGGCAAGTGGTAGGCACAGATATTTCTGAGGGAGCGTTAGAGGTTGCTAAGGAAAATGCGAATTTGTTGGGCGCAAAGGTTTACTTGGAGCAAGGAGATGTGTTGCGTCCTTTTAAGGAAGAGAAATTTGACCTTATAGTTTCTAATCCGCCATATATTGCATATGATGAATGGGGTATTGTTGATAAGTGTGTATGTGAGTATGAGCCCGAAAAAGCTTTATTTGCTGATGAAAATGGTTTAGCTATTTACCGAAAAATTGCTGAACAAGCGCCGAAGTTATTAAAAAAAAGCGGTATTTTCTTGTTAGAAATTGGCTACTCGCAAGCAGCAGTCGTTTCACAGATGATGAGAGAAGCTTTTGCTAATAAGCGTGAAGTGGAAGTTTTTAATGATCTATCTGGAAAACCAAGGATGATTTATGTAAAGGAACATTACGCATGACACAAATTTTGCAACCAAAGGATCTTAAAAAAGCTGTGGAAATAATAAAGGCGGGCGGTTTAGTTGCTTTTCCGACAGAGACGGTTTATGGCTTAGGCGCAGATGCGCGTAATCAAAAGGCGCTTGGAAAAATTTTTGCTGTTAAAAAGCGAGCAAAAAACAATCCTTTGAATCTTAATATTGCGGATGTGGGCTGGATTAATGAGTTTATCGAAGAGATTCCTACAGCAGTACAAAAAGTTATGGATGCTTTTTGGCCGGGGCCTTTAACCATTATTTTGCCTTTGAAAAGAGATACTTTATCAAAACTTATAACAGGTGGTTCTGCAAGTATTGGCTTTCGTATGCCTCAAAATAAAACTGCTTTAGCATTGATTCGTGCAGTAGGTATTATGGTCGGACCAAGTGCTAATCTTTCGGGAAAGTTTAGCACTACTAAAGTGGAGCATGTACTATCAGATTTGGATAGGAAAATTGATGCGATTTTGGATGATGATGAGAATCTAGGCGGGATCGAGTCAACAATCTTAGATATATCAAACCTTGCTCAGCCGAAAATTTTACGTCCAGGTGCAATCACCAAAGAAATGTTAGAAGTGTTTTTGCCAAATATACAAGTATTAGAGAGTAAAAAACATTATAAACCTAATGTTTCGGTGGCAATCATTGATCCGCAGAAACAAGGTTGGCAAGAGGGTATCTTTTGGGCTAAAAGGAATGGTCAAAAAATTGGTCTTTTGGCTGATAAAAAGATTATTGAAAAATTTGCAAATCAAGTGGATGAAACGTGTGTTTTAACAGAAAATAATGATCTAAATTTAGCAGCTAAACAACTATTCTCTGGTCTTCGAAAATTAGATGAAAGCAAACAACCTTTAGATGTTATTTTTGTGCAAACATTTGAAGGTGAGGGTTTGGCTTTAGCATATCGAAACCGCTTGCTTAAAACGGCAGGTTTGGAGGAGAGAGGCTTTGTCAAGTAAGTGCGTAACTCCACAACTTAATTGATTTAGGAGGATATTGTTGTTCATGTTTTTCAAACGGAAGAGCGCGCCTTTTATAATTTAGAAAAACTTTGGGCAGATGCTTTGCAAGTTGAACTTGAATTTTAGAAAAAAAGAATAATTTTAAACTTGTATAATATAAGAAATCGTGGTATATTTAAGATTGGCTTTTTATGGAAAAAAGTCAATTGAAAGGTAATTTTATGGCAAGAAGAATTCCGTTTCAAGTGATTGAAAAAGTGCGTGAGCAGACCGATATAGTAAATATTATTGGTCAGTATGTTCAACTTAGAAAAACAGGAAAAAATTATTCCGGTCTTTGTCCCTTCCACTCAGAAAAGACAGCGTCATTTACGGTTGTGGAAGATAAGCAAATATATTATTGCTTTGGTTGTGGTAAAGGTGGGAATGTTTTTAAATTTTTTCAAGATTTTGAAGGCATCGATTTTTTAGAAGCGGTAAAAAAAGTTGCCGAGGTTGAGCAGATTCCTTTTACTTATGAGCTTAAAAGCAGCAATAAGCAGCAAGATTCGGAAAATTTTTCTTTGTTAAAAATGCATGAAAAGGCTGCAAAGTTGTATCATCATTTATTGCTCAATACTGAGGTAGGAACAAAGGCTTTAGTATATCTGGAAAATCGTGGTGTTACTGAAGAGTTGCTTGAAACATTTCAAATTGGTTTTGCTCCAGATGCGCGCATCTTATTAGTTGAAGCATTTGAGAAAGATGGCTTTAGTGAGGATGATTACCTTAACAGCGGTTTATTTACGATCCGTGAAGATGGTAGTAAGTTAGATCGCTTTTATAATCGTATTATGTTTCCGATTTGCAACGATAGTGGAAAAGTGATCGCTTTTTCTGGGCGCATTCTTGAAAGTACAAAGAGTGATGCAAAGTATTTAAATTCTCCTGAAACCAAACTTTTTAATAAAAGTGAAAATTTATATAATTTTCATTTGGCAAATAGTAATATCCGTAAGGTAAAAGAAGTGTTCTTGTTTGAGGGCTTTATGGATGTGATCGCTGCTTGGTCTGCGGGCATTCGTAGCGGCGTAGCTTCCATGGGAACAAGTTTTACCAAAAACCAACTTAAAAAGCTTGCGCGTTATGCTAAAAATGTTGTTATTGCTTATGATGGC
>JAIRLR010000026.1 GCA_031259195.1 Streptococcaceae bacterium
GTAGCACGGTAATTGAGGTTTTTACTTTTGGAACAAAGTTTCGTTGTGTATAGAGAAAAGTAAGTACCAAGTATAAGGTACGCGAAACAAGCGGAAAGTAAATGCTGTCGCCCTGAGCTGACTGTGCTTTGCAAAACGCAGTTGACAACGGATGCAGGTTTCAGGGGATTGCGAAATTGCATGAGCTTTCTCTTTTGCCCAAAAAGAAGCCCAAGAAGCAGTCACTGTTCAAAAAGGATAAAATTTTCAATCGTATCGTTGCCAAACAGCGTGTGTTGAATGAGCAGGTGATCGGCTGCGTTAAGCGGTTTCGGATTCTTTCGGAGAGGTATCGTAATCGTCGCAAACGTTTTGGGCTGCGGTTTAATCTTATTGCGGCTTTTTATAATCTTAGTTTAGAATAATGAAGTTTGGAAAGAAGTCTATTATCTAAACCTTCACCAAATTGCGATATGGATCCAGCTCTTCCTGTGTATAATGACGCTCCCATAAAGCTTTCTTCACACTTCGTGAAATCTTCGTTACTGAGTCATCCTCTGTAAACAGCGTTGCACTAGGTGTAAACATTATAGCCTTCTGCAACTGGTTACGAACAGCAAGAGATAACTCAATTCCAGCAAGAAGCTGCTGCTCTTCCCAATTCATCTTAATTTTTTCCAAATCACTTTTTTCAACCAAAGCAAAATCTGTCGTCGCTGCTCCAATAAAACGCGCCACCATCGTTCGAAAATACGTGCCAATCGTATGACGGTTTACACTCAATTCATCAGGAATAATTGCTTTTTTTCGAACATCAAAAGAAAAGCCAATATTTAAAATTTGTCCTTTTTTATTAGCAATCACTCCGGCCACCAAACCAATTTCTGGTCGATTAATATTCATTACCAAATTATTTAACCACAAAGCATCAACATTACCATTTTCATCTACATTATCCAGCATGCCTGATAGAAATAAAAGATAATTACCGCAAGCTTGCTGAACCGCTTTGGCGATATCCTCCTCTTCGACAATTTCAAGATTTGAATACTTTGTATTTTCTTTGAACTTCGCCCAATTTTTCACACCAATATGAAAATATTTAGTAAAGATAATCGATACAAGAGGAATTTTCACTAAAGGATATTGAATATGATATAGCCCAAAATTTGTCCGATCCATCAAGACCTTAGCACTCACTCCCCTTCTTTGCAAAGATTCCGTTAATGTTTTTTGCCCTGCTGTAAAAGCGTAAAGTTTAGATTCAGGATCTTCTGCTGTGGAAGTTGCAATCATTCGCCAATGGTACAAAATACTGGCAATATGATGAATTTTCTTGGCTTTTTCTGTCGCGCGTAAAACAAAGTCATAATCCTGCGAACCATTAAACTTCGTTCGAAGTCCTCCTATCTTTTCCAACAACACACAAGAGACAACCACAAAGTGCGTAATATAATTATGCGCTAAAAGTAGCTGGGCATTCCAATTTGGTTTAAAAAATGGTTCAATCCGCTCACCATTTTCACGCAACTTATCTTCATCGCTGTATAAAAAATCAATCTCAGAATCCTGATTAAGCGCTTTGACATTTTCATACAAGGCGTGCGGTGCTAGCTCATCATCATTATCAATAAAAGCAATATACTCTCCTGTGGCAATCTCAATTGCCGAATTTGTCGCTTCGCTGATATGAGCGTTTTGCACTCGATAAACAACTTTAATCCGCTTATCTTTCCTACTAACAGCTTCAAGCATCGGCTTAACATGTGGACTAGTCGAGGCATCATCTGCCAAGCAAAGCTCCCAATTGGTGTAATACTGATCCTGAATTGACTGAATAAAACGCAAAAACCATTTCTCTTCCACATTATAAACAGGAGTTACAATCGAAATTAGTGGCCGATAAGAAAAACTAGCAATTTCTTTTTTTACTTTATCAATATCAAAGTTTTCATTTTTGCGAATCCACTCTTTATAGCCATTTGTTTTCTTTAAATAAAAATATGCATTCTCACAAGCGGTCTTTAAACCGTGTTTCTTTAACATTTTCAACAAAGTAAACATCCGTTGAAAATTATTTTTCCCATTTTTATTTTCTCTATCCAACTGAAAAGTAACTTCTTTATTAGAGCCATTTAAAAAGGTCAGTGTATATTTCTTAGCCAATTGATGATTTAAGATCTTTAACTTAAAGCCATAACGTTCATCTTTGACTAACTCATGAACAGCAATCACATCATCACGCTTTACTATCGACAACTCCACTTCTAACCCATCAATACTCAAATATTTTAAAGGCTTTTGCATTTGTTCATCAAAACCCCAACCAGTAATCGTTACTTGCTTTTTCTCCTGATCGTTTTCAATTGTTTCAATTTGCAAATGGATATTTTCTTTACGCATACTTTATACTTTTCTCCTAAGAGCCTGTTAACGATCTCCGTAATCGCAACTTTTTTGGTAATTTTTTACTTTTCTTCGTCAAAAGACCTGTCGGGTTCTTTACGATTTGTTCAAGCTTTGCTTGATTACAAATCGTTAGAACGAAAGCCTCGATTTAGCACCGCTAA
>JAIRLR010000065.1 GCA_031259195.1 Streptococcaceae bacterium
AGTTCATTTTGCTTTGGATTGCGTGAGACAGCAGGAGTTAACTTGCCAGAAAGTAAGCTTTCAGATTTTTTCTTTTTCCCAGAACGTGATGCTTCTCGCGCATATCTTGCGGCCACTCGCGCAACGCGTGCTTGGATGGCTTTACGCACTAAAGACTGGCTGATTTCATTATTTTCTTGCAAGAAAAAGCCCAGTTGTTCAACCAATATTTGCTCAACAGCTGCTCGGACGAAAGGACTTCCTAGTTTATCCTTCGTCTGACCTTCAAACTGCAATAAATTTTCAGGCACCAAAACTAATAACACTGCAGCTAAGCCTTCACGAAAATCTGAGCCTTCTAAGTTTTTTTCTTTTTCTTTTAAGAGGTTAACTTTGCGAGCATACTCATTTAAAGCTTTGGTTAGCGAAGCTTTAAAGCCGGCTTCATGTGTTCCGCCATCTTTGGTGCGAACATTATTTACAAAGCTTAAAATCGTCTCTGCATAGCCATCATTGTATTGAAAAGCGACTTCCACTTCAATTCCATCTTTTTCGCCCGTAAAATACATAATAGGTGTGACAGCTTCTTTTTCTTCATTTAAGTAATGAACAAACTCTTTTATTCCTTCTTTATAATGAAAAATTTCTGCTCGTTTTTCTGCTGTACGCAGATCTGTTAAAGAAAACTTAACATCTTTTAATAAAAAAGCAGATTCGCGTAAGCGCTCTGATAAAATTTCATAACTAAACTTGGTTGTTGAAAAAATAGAAGCATCTGGTAAAAAATGTACGCTGGTTCCGTTAGGCTGCTTTGTTTTGCCAATTTTTTGCAGACCTGTAACTGGCTTGCCACCGTTTTCAAAACGCTGTTGATACTCAACACCATCGCGAACAATCTTAACTTCCAGCCAAGAACTTAAGGCATTTACCACCGAAGAGCCAACGCCATGTAAGCCTCCGGCAGTTTTATATCCGCCTTGGCCAAACTTGCCACCAGCATGTAAAACCGTAAAAATTACTTCGACCGTAGGTTTTCCTAAGGCATGCATCCCAACCGGCATCCCGCGCCCCTTATCTTGCACAGAAATGGAATGATCTTCATGAATAACCACGGCTATTTTTTTTCCAAAACCAGACAACGCCTCATCTACTGCATTGTCGACAATCTCGTAAACCAAATGATGAAGGCCGCGACTGTCTGTTGAACCAATGTACATTCCTGGACGTTTGCGCACAGCTTCAAGGCCTTCGAGCACTTGAATCGCATCGTCATCATATTTTACAACTTGCTTTTTTCCCAAAATTTTCCATCCCATCTTAGAACCTGTTAACGATCTCTCTATTGATGAATCCCGTTATACAAGTTGTAATCAAGCAAAGCTTGAACAAATCGTAAAGAACTCGACAGGTCTTTTGATAAAGAAAGGCAAAAAATTACCAGAAAAGTCGCAATTACGGAGATCGCTAACAGGTTCTTAAAATGTAGTGCTACTAATACCCCTATCATACGGCAAAAAATAAGAAATTGTAACTATCCGTAATTTTATTGTAACCACCCTTAATCCCCGCGCTTAGCGCGGGGTTTAAGGGTGGTTACAATGACAGTAAAAAAATTTAATTTTTTCGCAACTCTAATCAAGAAATTGAGACTATTAACACGGAAAAAGGCATTTATAAAGTTGTAAAAAAGGTGGATGATCATATCAATTGATAGCGGCTTTTAGTAAAACGTCGCGCTCCACCAGACCATCTAACAAAAAATAAAATTTATCTTGAATAATTTTATTTTTTTCATCTTTAAAAATATTCACCGCGCGCATTCCATCTTTTGATGTAATGGATAGTTTCAAGCTTTTCAAATCTTTTGCTACCGTAATTTTAAGCATAAAGCCATCTTTGGCTTGCGGCGTTGCTTCAATGGGTCGCAAAAATTGAAAATTGCCCGCCTTCGTTTCCGTAAATCCATTATCACGCAAAGTAAAACGTTTAACAGTATCAGTCAAACGATAAACATACTTGCTCCCAGTTGCGGTTACTTCTGTTGAAAAGGCCATTATTTTTCCTCCTCGTATAATAAGATTGTCAGTTTTTATCTGACAAAATAATGTTTAAATTAAATAATTTTTTGGTTTAAACTGTTTGTAAGCAGATAGAGGTCGTATTTCTCCTCCTTGAAGCTTTGTCTTCCTAACAAAGAATGATACCTCTTCCCTTGTGATAAGTGTATGAATAAGCAAGATTGAACTTCCGTTTCTGAATATCAAACGAGGCGATACCGTTCAAGAGTTTGAATTTGAGTCAATAACTTGGACACATTTTTGTAGACATTTTCCCTTCCACCCCTTGGCTAAACTTAACTATTTAAAGCTATTTTCTTCGCCTGTATCGGTGTTAAATAATCAATATTGCTGTGAAATTTTCTTTTTCGATTATAAAACCCTTTAATATAACGAAAAATAGTCAAGTCTTGCTTGTTCAAAAGTAAAATACTTCGTCTGATATACTTAATCTTCTTAAATAGATTGGGGCAACTTTTTTTCGGGTGTTTTTTGTGAGGCAATTCGATTTATTGACTTCTATTAGTTTTATGATTATGATTTAGCTTACTTACTGGTAACAATTTTATAGCTAGCTGTTAATGATTTGTTTACGGAGGAAAGCATCCTCTAAAAAATATATATTACAAGGAGGTTATGATCATGAATATTTTTAAAAAAGTTATTTTGTTGTTTGTGGTGTTTACATTTTTTAGTACGTTGAAAGCAAGTGCAATACCTGTTGTTTGCCAAATTAACGGTCAACCTGTAACCAAACGTGGTCAACTGGTAATATTTGCTGGGACAAATGGTTGCTCAGGCATGAATACCCCAGCTGAGCATCAAATAGATCCCATCGATACTTGGCTGGTAATGCAAGTTGAAAGAGGTCGCGCTTTGCTTATGAAGCAGCACCCAATTGCCGTGCAGGAATATAAGCATAATGAACACGCAATAGCCCGTTACGATCAATCAGATATTAAAGCAAGTGTGGCAAATTGGTGGTCGATGGTAAGTGGCTTAAGATTAGGTGATTTTTCAATTCAAGATTATGTGCTGCCTGTAAAACTTAATGGTGAAAATAAAAGTAGTGTAGGGGTTGATATTGATTTCAGTTCACCCGATGATATTGATCGTAGTATTCAAAGTAAGTATAAAACAACCGTTGATCCTAGTGGGAGTGTTTACGCTTTTGTACCGTCATATATCGATGTAAATGCAGCAATAAGTGGTTGTGTGGATGTTGGTGAGATTGTATGGACTAGTTTTATTGCTAGCCCTCCTCTTCCTGAACCTCCTCTTAGAGAAAGTGAAGCTGCCATTCAAGAAAGAGGCGTTATTCGGTTTACAAATGCAAATTACACACATTTACGTTCGCCACTTCACGCACCTTGGTACGATGAAGAAAGTAAATTTGGTATTGCTGCATATATCACTAGTTTCGGCTTTATCACCAGCGGCGGTGAAGGTGTCCCCATGTATGCTAACTTGGGTGTTCGTCCAGCTTGCTGGGTTAACATTCAAGAATAGGATCGAACTCCTTGTCGTCCATTTTAATCATAAAATAAAACTTATCCCGTCATTATAAATTTATAATCACAGGATAAGTTTTTTTAAATTATTCTTACCACGCTGATCTCACCAAATCTTTTAACCTTGAATTCATCTCAACAATTTTATAATTATATCCATATGTTCGTTGAAGGAATCTATCAATGTCCTCATCTACTACACCATCTGTTTTAGCAATTTCTGTTAGAATTTGGCTTTTCAAATTCTCAATTTCTGTTCCTGATTCCACTTTACCCATTTGTTGTACTAAATTTTTTATATTTTCGTAAATTGCTATTGTAGTACCCACATATTTAAGAGCTTGATTTAGCTCTTTATCATCCTCCTCAGGGGTAAGTTGCTTTAGTTGTTCGGTCAATTCTGAGGAAAATTCTGTAAAAGCAGCAATTTGTGCGTCGATTGTGGAGAGTATTTTTTTTCAATACTTTCAGTTTCTGCCTCCTGTCTAAATTTTTCTTCAGTTTCATTCGCCCAGTCATCATAACCATCAGCACGCAACCGAACAACACCTTTATCATAATTTAACTTGTCATCATTATCGTAAAATAGTAGCCTTCTTGCATTCTCATCATAGTACACCTTATCTGGGTTTAGTAAATAATTTTTTAACGATATCATCCATCTATTCTGAGCCCTCTTTTTGAGTTAATTCGCTTCTCATTAGTTCTTCAATTCTAGGTACTAATCCAGCATATCCATGATCATTTAACCAATTTATTTCGTCTTGAACCTTTGAATCTGCAACTTTCATTAATCCAGCGCCGATCTCATAAAATTTTCCAGTTATTGGATCGGATTGCACATTACCATCTTCAATATATTTAATTGTGTTCTTGTAGACGTTGATTTGCTTCAGCTTCATCAGTAACATTAAGCTTACAAAAATCAATACTTACAAAAAAGCGTAAAAAGTCATTAAGATCAACCCAACAAATCCCATCTGTTCCTAGGTTGGTATCAGCGTCAGCTATCACCCATTTATTTCCTACTTCTTTTTGATAATATGGTATTCTTGTTCCCCAAGGATTTTGGATTTGAATCAGGTTTAATTTACGAGTGTTACCCTGTTTATCGGTTGTTTGATTTTCTAAAGTATCCAAAATTGCGTATTCATGATTATGCCTAAATCCACTGTATCCTTTTGTTTCTAATATTCCTGTTGCTGGATTCGCATATACAGATCCTCCAGCAGTAGTTAAAGCATTTCTTTTTGTTAATTGATCTTTAATATCATTAAAAAAGCTTATAGCTTCATTACTATAATCACCCGCTTCGCGAAAATCACCACTATTCTTAGCCATTTCGGCACTATTTGTAATGTTTATACGATCATGATTTCCAAAGTTTCCAATAATAGCAGCCATAGAATCATAAGAAAGACCTCTATTGATATAACTCATGTAATCAGCAAAACCGACTTCTGTAATTGCAGTTGAGGCATTATGTGGTTTAATACGGTTGACTACCTCAGGATATCTTGCAGCATGAGCTACAAAAGCTTTTATAAAAATATTCACCCACGATTCTGAATTACCCAACATTATTCCCTTATTATTTTTAAAAGTTGTTTTTTCTACTCTGTAATAATCTGGGGCAGCTTGATTACTACTTGCATCAAAATGCCAAAGTCTTAGAACCTGTCCAAGATCTCACAATGATGAATGATTTTGGCTCTTTTTCCACACTTTTTCGTTAAAAAGTCTCGATTTAGCACCACTAAACCTACGTTTTTTGCCTCAAATTGTAAAAAAATAGCTCAAAAATTCATTTCATTAGAGATCTTGGACAGGCTCTTACGACAACTTTCCCATCATCCATTTGCCGCATTGAATCAATAATGATATTCTGGTCTTGTGCAAGAATAGCAGATATAGATGATAAAAGGAAACAATCGCCTATACACCCCTGCCTGATGTCCGCTGGCGAAGGTAAGGCTTTAAATAAAGAAGGATCACTTTGGCTATATGGAACAATATTTTCACCTGATTTATCGGCGATATCTACTATAGAATCAGCAGGTAAAGAGGCGACGTCTAATGTTCCGTTTTGCTTTGAGTCATCCCAATTAACATTTGATTTAACACGAATATCTTCTAAAGCCATTCGTCTTTTCATCTGTTGTGGATTTAATAACGAAGATGCGTCCAAAGCTGTCCGCACCTCCCTTGCTACTTTCTGCAGACCAGGAACTTTGTATGTCACCGCGGTAATTTTAGAAGCTGCACTCTCTTTGTTAATCGCAAGTTTAACAATCTCTACAGCAGCATCTGCAGGTTCTGGATGATGGAATACACAATACGTGAAAATAAAAGTAACCAATTCCTTTTCTGATAGTTGTTCTTTCAAGATATTAAAAACATTTTTTACTACATCTTTTTTATTGCCATCACTAAGCTTGGCTAATTCTTCTTGATACTTATGGTGGACAAGTGAATATGTTTTTGCTTTCTTCGTGTTCTCAGTTTTATTACTGTCTTCTACAGGAACAGCAGTTATCAAACTTTTACTTTCTTGCACAGCCGTACTATCAATACTGATCCTTGAGACATCTTCATCAAATAAGATTTCAAGTAAATTTGTACAAAGTGCAAAAGCTTGTTTTTCAATCATTGTTACTGTTGCAGGAATTTTAATACTTTTTAAACTTTTACAATTCCAAAATGTCGTTTGTTTGATCTCAGTTAATTGTGAATTTTCTGCAAATGTTGCAGAAGTTAGATTAGAGCATCCAGAAAATGCAAATTTACCAATAGTGTTTACTGTTGCAGGAATTTCAATACTTTCTAAACTTTTACAATCCTGAAATGTCCCTTCTTCGATCTTAGTTAATTTTGAATTTTCTGCAAATGTTGCAGAAGTTAGATTAGAGCATTCAAAAAATGCAAATTTACCAATAATTTTAATTGATGCTGGAATTTCTACTTCCTTTATCTCACTATTATTCCTAAAAACTCTTTCATTGATTTCAGTAACCTCATAAGTAACTTCATTTACTGTAATTTTTTCTGGAATTGTTACCTTTCCATCCGTAAAATGCCCTGATCCAACACTTATAACTTTAGCAGTTGCAGAGTTCCCAAGTTTAGATAGTTTGTATTTAAGATTGCCTTGTGGTATTTCACTTGTAGTTGAAGTTGCTTTTTCTGATGTAGGTCCACCTGCATGCACTTTTGTTTGTCCTCCGGTAAATAGCGGCAAAGCCAAAATACCTGCAGTGGTAGCGACAGCTTTAAAGAGGAAGGGTTTTGAAATCGTTAACCCACCACTAATTTTATCTAACGTTTCTAAATCCAGTTGCTCGTTTTCGGAAATACTATGCAACTGAGAAAGATCTGTTACAAATTCACCTAAAGTATAGTCAGGAAAACTTTCTTGAATGTATTTTAGCGAATCGTCAATAGAATTCATCTCAGTAATCTTATCAAAGAATTCCTCATGCTCAGCAAAGAATTTTAATAACCTACTACTGCTGTGTAAATATTTGTTCATGTTTAAACCTCCTTGGATAAAAATCTTCATATGATATCAATTAAATATGATCTTATTGTGCTTTAATTAAATTAATATTGATAATAATAAGCACTATTTACACGTCAAACACATGTAAATATTCTAAAATAATAATCTAACCAAACAAGCGTCTCCTGTCTTCGAACAATCGAAGATCGTCGTCAAGTCAGCAAAATCATGAGGGTATAGCTTATTCATACACTTCTCGCAAGAGAAGAGGTATCATTCTTTCTTAGGAAGACAAAGCTTCAAGGAGGAGAAACACGACCTTCTATCTGCTTACAAACAGTTTAAACCAAAAAATTATTTAATATTTTATTAAATAAAAACTGGCAATATTATTTTTCCTCCTTATTTGTTTTTTGCGATAGCGCAATCAGCTCATCGGCTAGTTTTTCAACTTGTTCTGTGGTATTTCCCTCGCCAAAACTAATGCGAATGCTTTGTTTCAAAGCTGGATGATTCTTGCCGTACATTGCTGCGAGCACATGACTATCGCTTACATCGCCAGCAGTACAAGCAGAGCCTATAGAAATCGCGAAACCTTTTAAATCAAGTTTTATCAATGCTAGATTACTTGCCACCTTTTCCAAATGCAAATTTAAAATATTGGGCAATTTATTATTCAAATCACCATTTAGATGGTACTTGACTTTCGCATCATCTAACCTTCTTAACAATAAATCCTGAAAAGTTTGATACTTTTTAAAACGTTGTTTTTTTTCCTCTTGACTTAAAATTTTTACGGCCTTTTTAAGTCCAACAATTCCTGCTAAATTT
>JAIRLR010000085.1 GCA_031259195.1 Streptococcaceae bacterium
CTCCTTTAAATCACACGAACTAAAGGCTCATTGACAAGGACGAACATTTTAGAGGTAATACAAACTTTTTACGCTTATGTTTTGAAATTTTTGGGA
Source organism: Streptococcaceae bacterium (assembly GCA_031259195.1). Taxonomy (GTDB): domain Bacteria; phylum Bacillota; class Bacilli; order Lactobacillales; family Streptococcaceae; genus JAIRLR01. The sequence continues at coordinate 97 of JAIRLR010000085.1, forward strand.
CATTTTCGAAAAGCATTGACATAATTTTTTTAATTAAGGACGATATTTCCCAAATAAATTACATAATAAAATCCTCAACAACGTTGAATTGCCCTTCCATGGGCTGATTTTAGTTGGTGTTTTTTCATTTTTAGGATAAGCGCGCGTTACCGGTATTTCTAGCGTTTTCATGCCCAGTTGATCCGCTCGAGTAGAAAGATAAGCAAGCAGCTCATAAGTCTGAAAAATATCCCGTAACGGCTGAACCTTAGGATGCTCCAAATAGTTCCTTGAATACGCCCGAAAAGCGTTGGTTGTATCTGTATAGTGCTTTTTGGCTGTTAAACTAATCACTGGTGCATGGATAAATTTAACCGAAAGATGCCGAAGCCAAGGAGTGTTAACCGCGCTACCGCCCTTGATATATCTCGATCCCTGGACAAAATCATATCCTGCTTTTAACTTCTCAACAAAGTGCGGCACATCTTCAATGCTATCTTTATTATTGCCATCAATCGTTACCACACCTTGATAACCACGCTGCAATGCAAAAAAAATCCCCATGCGTAGCTGCGCTCCTTGCTTGCCGACATCGTCCTTCACCAACAAGGTATTTACACCCAACGTTTTCATTACCTGCTCAGCAGTACTTTTATCAGTAGATCCACCATCACAAATAATAATATCTACCAATTGATTAACTCCAGACCTTTTTGCGCGCCATAACTCCCTATGAATTCTTTTTCCTTCATTAATAATCGGAATAAGCAAACAATAATCACTTTGCTTATCAGCATACTCCTTTGCAGAAAACTTTGGCACACCCTTTTGACAATGTCCGAACTTGCTCATAGTTTTCCTTTCATACGATTGAAAATTGCCGATACCGACCATTCTGCTCCTAAAGCAGCATACAACAAAAGAAACGGTAAAAATTGAATCAGATACCTGCTTCGCCCTCCTTCAAAGAGTAACAAAAAAACAAAACCAGCTATTAGCGAAAGCTTCAACCAAATAATCAACCAGCTTTGATTAGAAAAACTTACCAGTGAAAAAACAAACATCAATAAGGCAATCCCTGTCCACACTACTTGAGCAAAAAAATAATACTTTTGTCTGCCTCTTCCACCATTAAAAAACGTTTCAAAAATCCCCTTCGAAATGAAATTTTTACGTCGAATTACCGGATTAAGCAAACAATCTTCTCCTCCCCAACCAAACGATCCGTCCCTTGTATTATGCTCATTTTTTAACAACAGAAAACGAAAATACCCCACCAAACCAAGCTTTTGCAATCGACTAAAAATCACAGATAAATTCATCTTTACTTTCTCTGCTCTTGAAGGTAAACGATTGGTAGCAATCACATCTTCTCCAGAAAATCCACCTTTATCCGTCAAACCCATCATTATAAAATGTGTCATAGGCTTTGCTTTTTCATCATCAATCACTAACATTGATTGATGTTTGATGAAAAAAGCAAATGACATTTTCGTTACACTAAAACCTAACATTAAACAACATCCAGCGAAAAATAGAATTTTCTTTTGTTTACTTTTATTCCAATTTGACAATAAAATGACCAAAAACAATGAAAACATAAAAAGAATGGCCGAAGGTTTCATTAAATAAGTCAAACCTGTTAAAATTCCAGCTCCTACACTTTTTAGATAAAGCCACCTTTTATTTATAAAAAGATTAGTTAAAATCTGCAAAACAACTGCTATCAACGGCAATGACAATGTATCTGTATAAACCACATAACCCCATGGTGAAAATAAAATGGCCAAAATCCCCAAAAAATATACCATAATTCCCACACGCTTGAAAAACAATCGACTACCCACTAGGTAAATAATCCATACAAAAAGAGCAATCGCTATCACATTTACAATCTGCAACAAAAGCAAAAAGTCAGATTTATTTAAAAAATGAAACATTAAGCGAAAAAGGCGAATAAAACAATATAAAAATAAATTATTCGGATTCTCCGAAAAATAAAAGGCATCATTTCTCCCTTCACTATAAGCAAACAAAAAGATGCCGCCTGGATCTGACTGGGCCATCCCAGGCTGAAGAGTGATACATAAAATTTGGAAAAGGATGCCCAAGCCAAATAATTCATGCCCAATCAAAAGAATGATTTCTTCTGAAAAAAACCTTTTGATTCTCTGAAGAAATACCACAACTTTTTCCAAAGATAAACTCAACAACCCACCAATGAAAAAAAGAGCTACCCAAATAAAAACAACCCTTTTAGGCATTTGCTTAAATGAAAAGTGTTCTGAGTGAATTGCATTTACAAATATCAATCCAGAAAATACCACCATCAAATAAGAAATCAACCGTCCAAATAAATTTCTCATAAAAATTCCCGTCAATCGACTTTTCAAATTTCCTTCATCATCATTTTAAGAACCTGTTATTCTTCTGAATCATCTTTTTTATCAACAATCGCCATGGTTACAACTTTTGCTTCATCTGCCATCCGCATAACACGCACACCTTGTGTTGTGCGACCCGTTTGCGAAATATCTTCAACATCAAAACGAATAATCACTCCCTGATCATTGATCAACATGATATCTTCATCACCACTAACCGTTGCTAATCCCACCAGCATCCCATTTTTTTCAGTAATGTTTACAGTTTTGATTCCTTTGCCGCCGCGACCTTTAACAGGATATTCCAAGCCCTTAGTTCGCTTACCAAAACCATTTTCTGTAATCACCAAAACTTCTTTTTCATCTGTTAAAATATCAGAACCAACAACATAGTCCCCTTCACGCAAGCGAATGCCGCGCACACCAGCAGCAAGTCGCCCCATATCACGGACCATCCTTTCTGCAAAACGCACAGAATATCCCGCGTTAGAACCAATAATGATCGTTTGTTCTCCATCAGTTTCCATTACATTAACCAACTCATCGCCGATACGCAAATTAATCGCTTTTAGCCCATTAGAGCGAATCGCAGCAAAAGAGGCAACTGTTGTTCTCTTCACAACGCCATACTTCGTTGTAAAGAATAAGAAACGTCCCTTTTCAGCACCACCACGAACATTGATAATCTTTTCGATGCGTTCGCTTTTTTCAATATTTAAAAGATTAATAAGCGGAATTCCCTTAGCTGTACGTCCATACGCTGGAATTTCATAGCCTTTAGTCCGATATACCTTCCCAGTATTAGTAAAGAAAAGCAAAACGTCATGGGTAGAGGCTGCAACAAGACTCTTAACAAAGTCATCATCATTAACCCCCATCCCCTGCACACCGCGCCCGCCACGCTTTTGAGCACGAAACTCATGAGCTGGCAAACGCTTAATGTAGCCATTATTAGAAAGTGTGATGACCACATCTTCTTCTTCGATTAAATCTTCATCTTCAAAACTTAACATCTCTCCAACTAAGAGTTCTGTTTTGCGCTTATCAGCGAATTTACGTTTCACCTCATCTGACTCATCGCGGATAATCTTAATTACGCGTTCAGGTTTAGCCAAAATATCAGCCAAATCTTTGATCAACTCCAGCAAAGTTTGATACTCTTCTTCAATCTTATCGCGCTCTAAGCCTGTTAAACGACGTAATCTCATATCCAAGATAGCTTGTGATTGCTGCTTTGATAAAGCAAACTGCTCCATTAACTGTGCTTGCGCTTCAGTGTCTGTACTACTGCCACGAATAATCTTAATAATCGCATCAATATGATCTAGTGCAATTCGCAAACCTTCTAAAATATGTGCACGTGTCTTTGCTTTGTTTTTATCAAACTTTGTTCGGCGCACAACAACTTCTTTTTGGTGCTCAATATAATACTTAAGAATTTTTTTTACGCCTAAGATTCTAGGCGCACCATCAACAATCGCCAACATA
>JAIRLR010000118.1 GCA_031259195.1 Streptococcaceae bacterium
ATGACGGTTCCATTGATAATACAGGAAAAGTTTTAGATGAATGCCAGATTAACCATATTGATTTAATTAATAATTTGGGAATTGGTGGAGCGGTTCAAACAGGTTATATGTATGCAAAAGAAAATGCTTATGATGTCGCTGTCCAGTTTGATGGCGATGGGCAACATGATATTAATAGTTTGAATAATATTGTTGAGCCCGTTTTAAAAGACGAGTACGACTTTGTTATTGGTTCTAGATTTGTGGAAAATGTAGACGATAATTTTCAATCAACACCGATGCGTCGCTTGGGAATCACGATTATTTCTGCAGTGATTCAGCTTGTTTGTCGCAAAAAAATTTATGATACAACGTCGGGCTTTCGGGCGGCGAATAAAAAAGCAATAGCATTTTTAGCGAAGCGCTATCCAGTAAGTTATCCGGAACCTGAGTCAATTGTTCATTTGTTGAAAAAACATTTTCGCATTGGTGAAAGACATGTACAAATGTATGATAGAGAAATGGGGATATCTTCCATTCGAGCATTGACTTCAATAACTTATATGATTGAGGTTGTGACAGCTATTTTTATCTCAGGATTTATGAAGGAGGAAGATTAATGTCATTAACACTGCGTTTAGAGATGTTGGCCTTATCTCTAATCTTAATTTTTATCATCATTCGAATGGTAAACAAAAATTTTTTTTCCTTAAAAAAATCTTCTCCTTGGTTATTGTTAGGCGTTTTTTGTTTGTTGATGGTTATCTTTCCAGATGCAGTTGTTTGGTTAAGTGAAATTTTATCTTTTAAATCTCCAATGAATTTTTTATTTTTTGGAGCTATTGTTTTTTTGCTTTTGATGCAAATTTTAAATACTTATCTAAGTACTAGGCGAGATGCTAATGTGAAAAAGTTGGTTCAGGAAATCTCTTTGTTGAAGGCGAAGATAGAAAGAATGGAAAAATAACTAAAAATTAAATACCTTTTTACAATCGATTTGAATATCGTTTAGAATTTTAAATGAAATTAAAAAAAATTTTATAATTTAATCAAATTTTTTCAAAGTTATTTAAAGTAGATCTATTGTACTTATTTTGAATTTCTAGCTTGTCCATGCTATCATACGCGGTAGTTGTTATGAGTGAGAGTTTTTCCTCTTTAAAAAAGATTCAATACTTCTTGTATACGAAAAAACGTTTTCCCTAAAAACTAAAATGATAGAAAGTGAAATGAGTATGAATAAAATTGTAATTCATGGTGGGCGTCCATTAACTGGGAATGTCACAGTTAGTGGTGCGAAAAATTCTATTGTTGCATTAATGCCAGCTAGTATTTTGGCGGATGAACCTGTTGTTTTAGAAGGGATTCCTGAAATTTCAGATGTTTACTCTTTGATTAATATTTTGCAAATTATGGGAGCAAAAATTTACTTTGCAAAGGGTGTTTTAACGATTGATCCTAGAGGTGTGAAGTCGATTCCGATACCAAGTGGAAAAATTAATAGTTTGCGTGCGTCTTATTATTTTATGGGAGCATTGCTTGGTAAGTTTGGTAAAGCTGAAGTTGGCCTTCCTGGCGGTTGCAACTTAGGACCTAGACCGATTGATTTACATATTAAAGGTTTTGAAGCGTTGGGCGCAAGCGTTTCTGATGATAAGGGCGTGATGTATTTACGTATCAGAGCAACAAATCTTGTAGCGAGCCGGATTTTTATGGATATGGTTTCAGTGGGCGCGACGATTAACATCATGCTAGCAGCAGTAAAGGCTAAGGGAACGACAGTGATTGAAAACGCTGCACGTGAGCCTGAAATTATTGATGTAGCGACACTTTTGAATAATATGGGCGCTAAAGTTTATGGTGCTGGAACCAATGAGATTAGAATCGAGGGTGTTAGTAAACTACATGGAACAAGACATTCTATTATTCCAGATCGAATTGAAGCAGGGACATATCTTGCGATTGCTGCGGCTGTAGGCGAAGGGGTGACAGTTGAAAATGTGCTTTATGAGCATTTGGAGAGCTATATTTCAAAGCTAGAAGAAATGGGCGTTCAAATGACTATTCGTGAAGATTCGATTACAGTACACTCTAATCAAAATTTAAAGAAGGTTAATGTAAAAACATATCCGTATCCTGGTTTTGCAACGGACTTGCAGCAGCCAATAACGCCGCTTTTGTTGAAATCTTGCGGGCAAGGAGAGTTAATCGATACGATTTATGAGTGTCGAATAGGTCATGTCCCAGAGCTTAAGCGTATGGGAGCCAATATTCGTGTAAAGGATAATCGGATTATTATGGATTCAACTAGTGAGTTGGTAGGAGCAGAGGTCGTAGCTAGTGATTTGCGAGCAGGTGCGAGTTTGGTGATTGCTGCCTTAATAGCAAAGGGCGTGACAACGATTTATAATGTTGAGTTTATTTTGCGTGGATATGATCGGATTATTGAAAAATTAACCAACTTGGGCGCTGATATTGCATTAGTTGATACAGAGTCATCATGTAAAGAAAAAGCAAAGATTGAAGAAGGGAGGTAAGATGTTGGCAGATTATTTAACAATGTCGGAGTTAGAAGATATTACATTAAAAGAAATTTATAGTTATGCGCGCAAGTTTAAGATTTTAAACTATTCAAAGATGAATAAAAAAGAACTTTCGTTGGCTGTTTTACGTGCTCAGGCCGAAAAATCCGGCTTTTTTAAAATGGATGGAGTTTTAGATTTAATTACAACAAGGGATCGCGAAACTGGTAGAATAGAAACATTTGGTTTATTGCGTCCGATTAACTATTCTCAATCTGATGAAGATGTCTATGTTTCCAATTCACAAATTACCCGCTTTGGTTTGCGTGAGGGAGATAAAATTGTCGGGCGTGTTCGTCCGCCAAAAGGTCGGGAGAAAAATTATGGTTTAATGCAGGTTAATTTGGTCAATGGCAAAGATCCTGAAACTTCTAAGGAACGATCGCATTTTCCCGCTTTAACTGCTCTTTACCCTCAAAAAAAAATCAACCTTGAGACAGCATCAAATCCTCTATCGACAAGGATCATTGATTTATTTGCCCCAATTGGTTTTGGGCAAAGAGGATTGATTGTGGCTCCGCCTAAGGCAGGTAAAACAACGATTTTAAAAGAAGTTGCCAATGGTATTACGCAAAATCATCCAGATGTGGAGTTGATTGTGTTATTAATCGATGAGCGTCCAGAGGAGGTGACTGATTTAGAGCGTTCGATTCAAGGAGATGTAATTTTTTCAACTTTTGATAAAGAGCCGATTCACCACACACGGGTAGCAGAGTTAGTTTTAGAGCGGACTATGCGTCTAGTGGAGGATAAGTGCGACGTTGTGATTTTGATGGACTCGATAACGCGCTTAGCCAGATCTTACAACCTTGTGATTCCTCCTTCTGGGAGAACTTTATCTGGGGGAATTGATCCAGCTGCTTTTTATAAACCGAAAAAGTTTTTTGGCTCAGCGCGCAATGTTGAAGAAGGTGGTAGCCTAACTGTTTTAGCTACAGCTTTGGTTGAAACCGGCTCTAAAATGGATGATGTCATCTATGAAGAGTTTAAAGGCACTGGAAATATGGAACTACACCTTTCACGCGAATTAGCTGAACGGCGCATTTTTCCAGCAATTGATTTGAAAAAATCAGGAACGCGCAAAGAAGAGTTGCTAATGTCAGAGGAGCAACTAAATCAAACATGGAAATTCCGTAGTGCTATGGAGTCAGACTCGATTGAGTGCACAGAGCAGTTTAATCAAATGTTATGCAAAACCAAAAACAATGAAGAGTTTTTGCAAACATTTAAAGACATTCAATTCGGAAATGAAAAAAATCGTTGAGACAGTCACGTTAAATAGATCTTTGGCACGTCAAACGCATGAAAGTTTCCTATTTTATGCATCTTCAAAACTCTTAGAGCCTGTTAACTTGTCTTCAGTTGCGAACTGCTTTAACGATTGACAAGCGCAGCTTGGCAGAGTTTAGGCAGGATGTACCTACTCGATTTGTGAATCGGGTATTCTAGGCTGGTTTCAACATTGCGGTTACATGACTACTAAAAGTTAAAGCGCTATAAACTCTAATCATACACATGGTCCATTGCTTTTTCTTTCTTTAACCCACTTTTCCACTTCTTTTAGATCTTTATCTTCAGAAATAGCAATAAACCTTTTGGTATATGATTTTGCACGAATATAAGCTACTCTTTCGTAATTATTTTTAACCCATTTCTTTTGGACATCTTTCTTAGCTTGCTCACGTTCTGCTTCCGTTTTATAAATTCTTGGCCTACCAATTTTAGCCATAATTTTTCGCCTCTCTATAAAATGAACTATTTAGTAATTAAACTATTTAAAATTTAACAAAAAAAATAAAAAAAGCAAGAATTAAGTTTAAACACTAGACCTATGGTAAATTGTAACCCAAACCCATCCACCCACCAAAATCCAGTTAATAAAGATATTTAAGCGTTGTCAAAAGAAGGGTGGGGATTTTTTGAGGAACAAATGCTTCAAAAAATACTACCCGACCTTGACAATGCGAAATTTCTCAATCCATAATTTTTTTAATGGGTTTTGTGAAGCACATTTTTTCACAAAACCCTTGATGTGTGGCCCTGCATATGCGAGAACTAGGTGGTGAAAGATCACTACAGGACAAGGCAGGTGGAACTGTTAGCAAAAGACAAAGGTTACTATCGTGAGGTAGGAGCTGAAGGAAGCCTTTCGCATCGAAGTAGGTACATCCGCACCTTTACTCTGTCAAACTTCGTAAGACACTCGCTAAGGCAGTTTGCAATTGGAAATTTTTTGCCTTTCTTTATCAAAAGACCTGTCGGGTTCTTTACAATTTGTTCAAGCTTTGCTTGATTACAAATCGTCAGAACGAAAGCCTCGCAAAGCAGCGCGTATCCTCAAGTTTTTTTCCTTATTTCAGGAAAAAATTGAACACAATTTTTAATCATGTCCTAGTTTCGCAAGAGGTCTGCTTTATAAAATAGAGTAACATAGTTAAAAGAAGATGTGTTAACATTAAATCAAAATGCTATATTTTATGAAAGTTGAAAGAATTTATGGAAAAAGAGAGTCAACAGGAGTTAAAGCGTGGATTAAAGAACCGTCATGTGCAGCTAATCTCTTTGGGTGGAGCAATTGGAACGGGCCTTTTTTTAGGCTCAGGTAAGACGATTCAACTGGCTGGGCCGTCGATTTTATTTGCTTATCTGATTACTGGTATTATTTGCTTTTTTATTATGCGCGCTTTAGGGGAGCTGTTACTATCCAATCTAAAGCATGGCTCATTTTTGGACTTTATTAAAGATTATTTTGGCGATAAACAGGCTTTTATTTTTGGTTGGACGTATTGGTTCTGTTGGATTTCCTTGGCGATGACGGATCTGACAGCGACAGGTGTTTACGTTCGACATTGGGCACCTAATATTCCTTATTGGATACCTCCACTTATAACTTTAATTATTTTAATTGGACTTAATTTAACAGCGGTGCAAATTTTTGGTGAATTAGAATTTTGGTTTGCTTTAATTAAGGTTATCGCGATTTTATCATTGATTGCTTTTGGCATTTTTATGTTAGTTACGCGCTTTAAAATTCATGGCAATGTTGCCAGTGTTTCTAACCTCTGGCAAAATGGCGGACTCTTCCCCAAAGGTTTTAAAGGTTTCTTCTTATCTTTTCAACTAGTGACGTTTTCTTTTGTGGGTATTGAAGTAGTAGGATTGATTTCTGGTGAAACGAAAGATCCCAAAAAGGTTATTCCTAAGGCGATTAATAGCATTCCATTTCGAATTATCTTATTTTATGTTTTAGCTTTGTTCGTCATTATGACAGTTTATCCGTGGGATAATATCAACACAGCACAAAGTCCTTTTGTGGAAGTGTTTTCTGATTTTGGCATTCTGATGGCCGCGTCCATTATTAATTTTGTGGTCTTGACCGCTGCAGCTTCGGCATGTAATAGCTGTATCTATAGCACTAGTCGGATGACTTATTCATTGGCGGAGGAAGGTATTGCTTCAAAACGTCATACTAAGCTAAATAAAAAGCAAGTTCCTTGTTATTCTATTTTCTTTTCAAGTGCAGTTATTTGCGTAGTTGTTTTGCTAAATTACTTTATTTCCAGCCATGTATTTGAGATTATTTCCAGTATTTCTACTATTTGTTTTTTATATATTTGGACGATGCTTGTTTGGGCGCATATGCGATATCGCAAACGTGCTGGTAAACAGGCAAAGTCGAATTTTCAAATGCCCTTTTATCCCATCAGCAATTATTTGGTTTATTTTTTTATGTTTTTTGTCTTAGTGGTCATGTTTTTTATCCCAGATACACGAATCGCTTTACTTTTTACGCCACTTTGGTTTATTGGTGTAGCGATTGCTTATTGGTGGAAATTTAAACGGAATAAATGAAAACTAGTTGAACACATTTGAATTTTGCTTATCAATCAATTGAGTTATAATTTAATTGTAGCTACATCGAATATGCAAAGGAGGATTGTTGTTATGAAATCTGTTGTACAATTTCGAACAGATAATGATCTTAAGGAAGAAGCAAAAGAGATTCTTGCTAGTATGCAAGTTGATATGACAACATATTTAAACATGGCATTGGCGCAGTTGGTTCGTATAAAAAGAATACCGTTTGAGGTTGTTGGATCAGCTAATGAAGAAAAACAATATCAACAGTTAGTCAATGAATTAGAAAAAGCAGAAAAAGATATTAAGCAAGGTCGCACAAAACAATTGGATGCTGTTATGAAAAAATATGAGGTTGATCTGTGAAATATCGTATCGAGATGACTGAAACTGCGATTAATGATTTAGACACGATATATTTAAAAGTTGTTGAGTTATCGAATTATTCTGATATTGCTAGTAATTTGATAAAAAGACTCGGACTTAGAATGAAAATGTTAGAGAAATTTGCTGAGATTGGTGAGAGATTGTCTGAATGTTTTTCTAATAAAAATTTCCATCATGATTATAGAAAGTTATTAGAATCGCATTATCTTATCATTTATCATGTTGAGTTTGAGAAAAGAATAGTTTACATTGATCGAATTTTTCATGAACGTACTGATTATATTCAAAGATTACTATAAGTTTATCTTTTTATTATTTTTGTGGTGGTAGTTATGTTTTTTATCCCAGATACACGAATCGCTTTACTTTTTACGCCACTTTGGTTTATTGGTGTAGCGATTGCTTATTGGTGGAAGTTTAGGAGAAGTCAATTATGAAAGTTGTTATTCAACGAGTAACTTCGGCTAGTGTTGTAATTAATGGTAAAATGCATAATGAAATCCAAAAGGGTTTTTTAATCTTAGTGGGTGTGCATGAAGAAGATACGCTAGAAGATGTGCAGTACCTTGTCAAAAAAGTCACTAATTTGCGTATTTTTGAAGATGAAAACCAAAAAATGAATCGTTCGATCCGTGATATTTCTGGGGAGATTTTATCGATTTCGCAGTTTACTCTTTATGCAGATACTAAAAAAGGTAATCGGCCAAGTTTCATCAAGGCTGCAGCATTTGATTTAGCAAATAAATTATATGAAGCATTTAATCAAAGTCTACAAGAAAATGAAATTTCTGTTAAGACAGGGGCTTTTGGTGCAGATATGAAAGTTAGTTTAGTAAACGACGGCCCGGTAACGATTATTATTGATTCTAAGAGCATATCCAAGATCTCTAAGAGTCTGTTAACTTGTCTTTCTATTGATGAAATCCCGTTATACAAGTTGTAATCAAGCAAAGCTTGAAACAACTTGTAATAACCCGACAGGTTTTTTGGTT
>JAIRLR010000031.1 GCA_031259195.1 Streptococcaceae bacterium
TACGCGAAACAAGCGGAAAGTAAATGCTGTCGCCCTGGTGTTCACTGGAAGGGGCAAAACTTAAGTAAAGCTAATTACAACGAAATTGGTTTTTTACCAGAAGAGCGTGGGCTTTATCCCAAAGAAACCATCGAAAATCAGTTGTATTTCTTTGCGCAACTTCGCGGGAAAGCTAAAAAAGAGATTGATCCGTTGATTGATCAATATATGGAAAAATTTCAAATTAAGGGCAAACGTAAAGGTAAGATAAAGAGTCTTTCAAAAGGGAATCAGCAAAAGATACAGTTAATTGCCACATTAATTCATGATCCAAAGTTGATTATTTTGGATGAACCTTTTTCAGGCTTAGATCCTGTTAATGCTGAGCTTTTGATTGATGGTATTTTGACGATGAAAAGCAAGGGAGCATGCATTATTTTTAGCTCTCATAATATGGACAATGTTGAGAAGCTTTGTGATCAATTAGTGATGCTTAATAACGCAGAGATGGTGTTAAATGGCGCCGTACAAGAAATACGAGAAAGTTACGGGCGTACGCGTTTGGTGATTGAAAGTCCATTAAATAAGCAAGAGCTTTTAGCAATTGATGGTGTACAAACAGCAAAACAAAAAGCCAAAGATCGTTATCGTGTGATCTTAAATAATCCAAAAGTGGCGCCGATTGTTTGGCAAAAAGCGATGGAAAAAACTAATTATTTACCTGTTTTTGCGACATCGGCGCCAACGCTTGAAGAGATTTTTAAAATGAAAGTGGGTGAAAATCATGAGTAAACTATGGATAATTGCATTTAATGTCTTTAAAAAAAATGTAAAAAGCGTTCCGTTTTGGATGAATATTTTTTTACCAATAATAATTGGCGTAGGTTCATACGCATTTGCATCATTTAAGATGAACAACACAAATCAAGAAACTGTACGAATTGCGATTATTTCTGAAGATCATGATTTTCAAAATGAATGTTTAAAACAATCAAACAGAAATCTTGAGTTTGAACTAGCTAAGGATGAAAAAAAGGCACAGAATTTATTAGCTGAAAGAAAAATCGACGGCTACTTGACAGTGATTTCTAAAGAGATTCATCTATATAATTCAGAAATTTTAAGTCAAGCTACACAAGAAGTGCTGCAAAATACAGTTAATGCTGTTCAGGTGCAGGTAAATGCCAAAAAATTAAATATCTCACCCACTGAATTAGCAAAATTAAATAAAATACCGAAATTTTTGCAAACGCAAATTTATTTTGATGAACAAGGTAAGTTAACAAATAAAAAAAATGATTCAGGTATCCGCCAGGTTGTTAATATTGTTTTCCTTGTTTTGACGATGATGTTCACTTTTACGTATGGACCAATTATTGCACAGGAGATTGCCAATGAAAAAGGAACACGTATCATGGAAATGATTCTTTCAAGTGTGCAAGCAAAAACACATTTTTACGGAAAAATTTTGGGGATGTTAATGCTAATTATTGTGAATTTTTTAGTTTATTTGGCGATGTTCGTAGCTTTTATAACAATGAAAGTAGACCAAGATATGCTAAAAGGAATTGATTTTTCAGAAATTTTTGGCGGGTTATTTATCTGGACCATTCCTTTTATAATATTAACAATTTTTCTTTATATGTTTTTATCAGCCTTTTTGGGATCATTGATTTCACGTCTGGAAGATGTGCCAAAAGCCGTGCAACCTTTAGTGTTTCTTGGGATGTTAGGATTTTACCCGACGATTTTTTTGCAAGATGATCCGACAAATATTATTTTACGTGTATCAAGTTTTATTCCGTTCTTTTCAGGTTTTGTTATTCCAAGTCAGATCGCAAATGGTGTTGCAACTTTGCCGCAGATTTTAGGATCTCTTGTGATATTGATTGGCACTTCGATTGGCTTATTAATTTTTTCTGCGCGCCTTTATAAAACTAACGTGCTTCTTTACGGTGATGGCGGATTGATTAAAAGCTTAAAGCAATCATGGAAAAATAGTAGAAAGGAATTATGATTGAAGAATGCAGGAGAATCTTTTTTGAAGATTAAAAGGGTACAAAAAGGAACAGAAGTTAAAAACCTCTTAAACATCTTTATTAACTGGATTTTGATGGGTGGACGGTTTTGAATTACAACTTGCCTATTTTACAGGTATAGACAACTTCTTAGCGGGTGTTTTTGCGTGAGGCAATTTTGGTATGTTTACTAGTATAGCATTTCTGTGATTTAATGGGAGTAGAGGCCTAGGGCGCATAGAAGGAATCTTTTTCCAAAAAAGGGGAACACTTATGAAGGGATCAACTTATCGTATTTTAAATGAAGTGTTAAATGCCATAACTCACGGAGTGGCTTTAGGATTAAGCATTGTAGGGTTGGTATTTCTATTAATCAAAGGAGCCCATGTCTCTGCACTTTATATAATAGCTTATACCCTTTACGGCTCAACTTTGATTTTACTTTTTTTATCGTCTACCTTATTTCATTCGCTTATTTTTACAAAGGCTAAAAAAGTTTTTCAAGCCTTTGATCATAGTTCGATTTATCTACTGATCGCTGGTAGCTACACACCATATTGCTTGCTTAGTATCAAAGGAGTTCTTGGTGTAACTTTAATGATTATCATTTGGCTACTTGCTATTTTAGGCGTTATTTATAAATCGATCACCCTACATAAAAAAGCGCATGTTTCAAAAATCTCAACTCTTCTTTATATTGGAATGGGCTGGTTTTGCTTAATTGCACTTCAACCACTTCTTAACTCTCTGGGGGCAAAAGGCGTGATATTACTCTTAGCAGGAGGCGTCAGCTATACATTAGGAACTATTTTTTACACCTTAAAAAAAGTTAAATTTATGCATGTTATCTGGCATCTCTTTGTAATACTGGGCGCTAGCTTTATGTTTTTTAGTATTTTTTTGACAACTTAGACTGTAAAATATTCTTTTTAAGTTCCTTGACTTGCACAAGTATCTAAGAACCTGTTAACTTGTCTCTCTATCGATGAATTTTTTGAAATGGAAGTGAACATTTTGGCAAAGCCAATTTTAGCAATTGTGGGGCGACCTAATGTTGGTAAATCAACTTTATTTAATCGGATTATCGGTGAGAGGGTATCTATTGTTGAAGATGTCCCGGGTGTAACACGAGATCGCATTTATGCAAGTGGCGAGTGGTTAAATCATCATTTTCATTTAATTGACACTGGAGGGATTGATTTAGGTGATGAGCCGTTTTTAGAACAGATTAAGCAGCAAGCTCAGATCGCCATTAAAGAAGCTGATGTTATTTTGATGGTGGCTTCTTTGCGCGAAGGGATTACTGATGCGGATGAGTTGGTTGCTAAGATTTTATATCGCTCAAAAAAGCCTGTGGTTTTGGCTGTCAATAAGGTTGATAATCCTGAAATGCGCAGTGATATTTATGAATTTTACTCCTTAGGTTTAGGGGAGCCACTTCCTGTTTCTGGCTCGCATGGCATCGGTTTAGGTGATGTTTTAGAAAAGATTATTAAGCTTTTTCCAGCAAGCGAGGAAGAGAATGACTCACAGCTTATTAAATTTAGTTTAATTGGCCGACCTAATGTTGGCAAGTCTTCATTGATCAATGCTCTTTTAGGTGAAGAGCGCGTTATTGCTTCCCCTATTGCTGGGACAACACGAGATGCGATAGATACTTATTTTAGTGACTCTTCCGGTCAAGATTTTCAGATGATTGACACTGCAGGTATGCGAAAGCGCGGAAAAGTCTATGAAGTGTTGGAAAAATATTCTGTAATGCGGGCGATGCGGGCGATTGATCGTTCGGATATCGTGTTGATGGTTTTAAACGCTGACGAGGGTATTCGTGAGTATGATAAGCGTATTGCTGGTTTTGCGCATGAAGCAGGTCAAGGGATAGTTATCGTGGTCAATAAATGGGATTTGGTTGAGAAAGAAACCAATACGATGAGTCAATTTGAGCAAGAAATTCGTGATGAGTTTCAGTATTTGGACTACGCACCGATTATTTTTGTCTCTGCTAAGACAAAGCAGCGGTTAAATAAACTGCCTGAGCTGATTAAACAAGTAAGTGTCAGTCAAAACCTGCGTGTGGCTTCGAGTGTGTTAAATGATATAGTGATGGACGCTGTGGCGATTAATCCGACGCCGACGGATAAAGGTAAGTGTTTAAAGATTTTTTATGCTACGCAAGTTGCACTCAAGCCTCCGACTTTTGTGATTTTTGTTAATGAAGAAAAGTTAATGCATTTTAGTTATAAGCGTTTTTTGGAAAATCAGATTCGCAAAGCTTTTCCTTTTGAAGGCACGCCTCTTCGCTTATTAACAAGGAAACGTAAATAATAGATCTGTTCTAAGAACCTGTTAATGATCTCTTTATTGATGGATTTTTTGAGAAATTTTTGTGCATTTCTAGGCTAAAAGCATAAGCTTTTAGGTAACAGATAAGAAAAAACGAAGTTTTCTTTCACCGGAAACGTAGGTTTAGCGGTGCTAAATCGAGGCTTTCGTTCTAACGATTTGTAATCAAGCAAAGCTTGAACAAATCGTAAAGAACCCGACAGGTCTT
>JAIRLR010000089.1 GCA_031259195.1 Streptococcaceae bacterium
GAAGTAGCACGGTAATTGAGGTTTTTACTTTTGGAACAAAGTTTCGTTGTGTATAGAGAAAAGTAAGTACCAAGTATAAGTTACGCGAAACAAGCGGAAAGTAAATGCTGTCGCCCTGAATCAAGCAAAGCTTGAAACAAATCGTAAGGAACTTAGGCATATCTTTTGACGAAGAAAGGCAAGCATTACCAGAAAAGTCGCACCAAGTAGGTACGTCCTGCCTAAACTCTGTCAAGCTAACGCTTGCCAATCGTTAAGGCAGTTCAATTGAAGACAAGTTAACAGGTTCTAACAGGGTTAAAATCAAAGGGGATTAAATATGGATAAACAAGCCATTACTATTTACGATGTTGCTAGACAAGCAGAAGTTTCTATGGCGACTGTTTCTCGCGTTGTTAATGGTAATCCAAATGTTAAGCCAAGCACTCGCAAGAAAGTATTAGAAGTTATTGAAAAGCTAGATTATCGACCAAATGCAGTTGCCAGGGGACTTGCTAGTAAAAAAACAACAACAATAGGAGTAATTATTCCGGATATTTCGAATGCCTTTTTTTCAAGTTTAGCATTAGGAATCGATGATATTGCAACGATGTATAAATATAATATTAGTTTAGCTAACTCAGATGGTGATGCTCAAAAAGAATTAACGGTGTTTAATACATTATTAGCCAAGCAAATGGACGGTATTATTTTTATGGGACGTCGTATTACAGATGAGATGCTAGAAGGATTTTCGCGCACGTACATCCCAATTGTTTTAGCGGGAACCATCGATCCAAAGGGAGAAATTCCTTCTGTCAATATTGATTATCGATCAGCCAGTAAAGACGCTATTTCGTTGTTAGTTAGTCATGGTAATGAAAAGATTGCTTTTGTTTCCGGAGCATTGATTGATCCGATTAATAAACAGCGCATGAATGGATATGAAGACGTTTTTTTGGAAAATCGTCATCTTTCGTATTCTGAAGGTTTAGTGTTTGAAACAAATTATAGTTTTGAAAAAGGCAAAGAGTTAGCTAAGCATGTCAAAAATGCTGGCACCACTGCATGTTATGTGACTGATGATGAGTTGGCCATTGGCTTAATGGACGGTTTACTTGATTTAGGCGTAGCAATCCCCGAGGAAATTGAAATAATCACTAGCAATAACTCTGCTTTAACGGAATTTGTTAGGCCGCGCATATCTTCAATTACTCAGCCTCTTTATGACTTGGGGGCGGTTGCTATGCGCTTGTTAACTAAGTTAATGAACAAAGAAGAAGTTGAAGAGCGCAATGTAATTCTTCCATACGATATAGAAGAGAAAGGTTCCACCAGAAAAGTGTAATTTACTCGGAGTAAGGAAATAAAATGAATCGAAAAGAAAAATGGACACAAAGGCGTAAATCTGCCAATCTTAAGCTTTATATAATTATGATTTTGCTTACCGTTGTTGTATTAGCACCTTTAAATTATTTTGTTTTAACTGGACTAAATAAACCGCAAGAAACTAAAAAAGAAGTAGCTAATGTTTCTAAACAAGAAACGAAAGAATCAACGCAGCCAAGCTCAAAATCTCAAGTATATGAGCAAGCAAAAAACTCTAAAATTGATACGAGCAAATGGATCTCAGTCCAAGAAGAAGCCTGGATTCCAACTTTGATGTATCATCATATCACGCCTGAAATTGCAGATAGCAACTGTTTGGCGCCAGAAGATTTTGAATCTCAGTTGGATGCTTTGAAAAAGGATGGATATATAAGCGTTTCACCTGAAGAAGTGTATTTGATTCTGACAGAAAATAAAAAGCCAGCCAAAAAGATAGTGTGTTTAACATTTGATGATGGCTTTGATGATTTTTATAAAAACGCCTATCCGTTATTGAAAAAATATAATATGAAGGCAACCAGTTTTGTTGTGACCAATTTTTTAAATAAAGTGAGTTTCTTAACAGATCAACAACTTTTAGAAATGAAGAAAAGTGGATTGATTTCTTTCCAAAGTCATACTGTTTCTCATCAATCTATGGAAAGCTTAAACGTAGATGACCAACTAGAGCAACTGAAAACATCAAAAAAACATTTAGATGATTTATTAAAACAAGATACGCTAGTTATTTGTTATCCATCAGGAAAGCTTAATGATGATACGGCTGATTTGGGCATTCAAGCTGGTTATAAGTTAGGATTTACAACGCAACCAGGCTTTGCTGCTAAAAGTGATGGTTTGCTGACATTATCCAGAACCCGTATTAGTTCAAATATGACAGGAGAAGAAGTAATAAATACTTTAAAAGCGGCAGGAAATCATTAATATTTTAATGCAAAAGATCAGTTAAAAATTGTCCAAGATGAACTATACCAAAGCTATAAATGAAAATGGCAAAGGGTTTTCCTAAGAGCCTGTTAACTTGTCTCCAGAATTGCGCAATTTTGATTAATTTTTGACACTTTTTTGTCAAAAAACCTCGAAATAGCACCACCGCTACGCTATTCCTGCATTTTTTTCCGCAAATTGCCTAAAAATTAATCAAAAATTCCATCGATAGCGAGACAAGTTAACAGGCTCTAACAGCATGATCAAAGCAAATTTTTTAAATTTTATTTTTGTTAAACTGCTCATCAATACTAATGCATCATCAGGTGCAATAGGTGAAAAAATTAGAACTAAAAATAACGTATCCCATTTTTTATTGTTGTCTAGTTTTCCGATATATTTGTTAAATGTTTTTTCGCTAATTAAGGTTTGAACAAACGGTTTACCGTAGCTTCTTCCTAAAAAGAAAAGAAGAAAGGATCCGATAATAATTCCAATGTAGTTATAAACAAATCCCCAAAATGGTCCAAAAATCAAAACACCCGCTGCAACGCTGACACCACCAGGAATCACCGGAATCACAACTTGAATTAACTGGATGCCCATAAAAATAATAGGTCCTAAATAAGCTCGTTCATTTACAATGTCTTTTATGATGTTAGGATCATTAAAAATTCCCAAACGGAAAAAATAAATACAAAGCAAGATCGTTCCCACAATTCCCATTAGGGATATAGCGTTTAGGACAATTTTAATTTTAGAATTCATTACTTTATCCTTTCGCAAAAGATTAAATATAAAAAAATATTTATATATTTATTATAAATCAATGAGAAGTATTTGTCAATGGCAGTTTGCTTTGGATAATGTAGGAGGTTTTTTGTTTATTGATGGTTATCTTTGCAGATGCAGTTGTTTGGTTAAGTGAAATTTTATCTTTATTGCTAGATGTTAAGAACCTGTTAACGTATTCGATAGTTAACGTTTTTACTGGTTGGCGCTCCTTCTCTTTTGATAATATGGTTATCGAGCAAGTTATCTAAAGCATATCTGACCTGTCGCGCTGTAAGTCCGCTTAATTTCTCTAAATCAGATCTCGATAAGGTTTCTTTTCGTAGTAACAAATAAATCGTTTTCTCATTTTTAGTTAAATCGACCAAAGTTGCTTCCGTAGGTTGACTATCTAAAATAACCGTAAATTGAAGGCCGCTATCAATAAATTTAGGGGTTTCCATTCTGTTACGCTTTACTTCATTTAACACATTGGGAATCCCTGTTCCTAATTTTTCCACAACTCTTTTGTCTGTTGTTGTTTTAATATTTTGACAAATGGTTGATAACGTCAAATTACGGGTTTTTGAAGGAATGGTTCCGAGTTCATCCACTGTAATGCCATACAATCCACCAGGATTTGTAAGAGTTAACTTATCGTTTTGAATCACCAGATGAATTGCTTGGATCATTGTAATCGGGTTCAAATCACGATGAATTAAAGAATTTGCCACTAATTCACGGATTGCAAGTAGTGGAAATTGCTCTTTGTTAATCAGATGACCAGTGCCATCTTCAATAATTTCTGTCTTCATATTGTTTTTAACCCAACTTATGACATCGTCTATCATTGTTGGTATTGGCCCACTGAAATTGCGTGAATTAATGGCCCGAGCATTTCTATCTTTAACGTAACATTGAATTGAATAATTTGGAAAAAATTGTTGTGGATAAATTCCGAGTGCAAAAGCTCCGGCAAATGTTAATTTTTGCTTTCGCGTAATAACTCCTGTGCGATACAATACATCTTCATCAGATAAATTTTTCAAGATAGTCGAATTACGACGAACTGTAGCTAAATATTCTTTCACGAGTTTACTATCTAAATCTTTTAAGTCAGATTTCTCAATTTCAGTCTCATCAAAAGTTTGGTGCCCACGCTCAGCTATAAATTGTTGTTCTTCAAGCGAGGATAGGGTGTAATCGCCATCATATTGTCGAATATACGCTTTTTTATTTTTTTTAATCTTGACTGGTTTTAGCGTTTTATGCATCTCTGTTACTTCGCAGACAATCAACTGAAAATGATTGATGTTTATTATTTCTGGTTCTAACTCAACAACTTGTGTAAACAAGTTGCGACCTAAATTCGCTAATCTTTGCATACAATCTTTGGTATTGTAAATTTTTACAGATTCAAAGAAATGATCTTCATCTAAACCGACGATGATTGTTCCACCGCCAGGAGTATTCGCAAAGGCGCAAAACGTTTCGATGATACTTTCAGGAAAACCTCTTTCGCCTTTTTTAACTTCGTACCAGCGATTGTCATTTCCTTCTCGTTTTAGTTGGGCGATTATGTTTGTCAATTTTTTTTATCCATGACAATAGTTTAACATCATTGACAATTTATGTGAAATCATTGACATAAAAATTTTAGATAATTAAAGAAATTAAAAATAGTTATGCTAATATTTTTTCTTAATTTAAAAGAAATTTAGGACTATAAAATAATTT
This sequence comes from Streptococcaceae bacterium, assembly GCA_031259195.1. Classification (GTDB taxonomy): domain Bacteria; phylum Bacillota; class Bacilli; order Lactobacillales; family Streptococcaceae; genus JAIRLR01. Next base: position 4,804 of record JAIRLR010000089.1, read on the forward strand.
TTTATCCTTTATAAAAGGATAAAGTTTGATATACATGATATAATCCCTTTATAAGAGCAAGAGTCTGTTAACGATTTCTAGTGGATGAAATTTTTGCATAAATTTTGTTGCAATTTGAGGCAAAAAACTTAAAGATACGCGGTGCTAAATCGAGGCTTTTTAACGATAAAGAGCGCAAAATTTCCAAAAATTTTCGTCACTTGGAGACAAGTTAACAGGCTTCTGAAAAGCGGAGGGATAGCGTGATTAATCGTCCATTGTATCTTAAGCAAATTCAGCCATTGATTGACAAAGATATTGTAAAAGTATTGGTTGGCTTTCGCCGTTCGGGGAAGTCTATTTTGTTGGCTTTAATTAAGGAATATTTAGTTAGACACGGAAGAGATCCTGCACAATTTATTACAATCAATTTTGAAGATTTCGCCTACTATGCTTATCGTGATGTGAAGACAATGCATAATTATTTAAAAGAAAAGATCCAAAACATTAGTGGAAAAGCTTATTTGTTTTTGGATGAAATTCAAGAGGTGACAGGTTTTGAACAAGCGATTAATTCGTTGCGCGTATCTGAGAATATAGATATTTACATCACAGGATCCAATGCAAACTTATTATCCAGCGAGTTATCGACGTATCTTGCAGGGCGATATGTGCAAATTTTTGTTTACCCCTTTAGTTTTCAAGAGTATGTGGTAGCGAAGAAAGCGTTAAAGCAAGAACTATCTAATTCTGAATATTTTCAAAATTATCTTCGTGAAGGTGGGATGCCGTTTATTGTCACGGAAGATGTGCCAAGCTATACCCAAGAAAGTTACTTGAAAGATATTTATCATTCAGTCGTTTTGAAAGATGTGATTGCGCGGAATTCGTTGCGCGATATTGAATTGTTAGAAAGAACGATTCAATATGTATTTTCAAACGTAGGGCAAATTTTCTCCGCAAATAGTATTTCAAAGTATTTAAAGAGTCAAAATCGGATTGTCAAAGGTGATACTTTGCTAAATCATTTAAAGTACTGTACGGATGCGTTATTGTTGTATCCATTGAAGCGAAATGATTTAAAAGGGAAGAGGATTTTTCAGATCCTGTCCCCTCCATCGTGGAATTTCGTCAGCACCGAAACCTCATTAAGCAGTTTTAATTTTATCTTTGTGTTTAAACTCAGTCAAATTCTCCAAAGCACTCTGTAAAATCGGA
>JAIRLR010000088.1 GCA_031259195.1 Streptococcaceae bacterium
CTTACGAGTTGTTTCAAGCTTTGCTTGATTACAAATCGCAAGGAACGGGAGCCTCGATTTAGCACCGCTAAACCTGCGTTTTTTGCCTCAAATTGTGAAAAAATAGCTCAAAAAACCTGACAGGCTTACCAAATTGTTTCAAGCTTTGCTTGATTACAATTTGTATAGCGGGATTCACTTCGCTAGAGATCGTTAACAGACTCTTAAGTATGAAAACGTAAAACTTTGATTATCAATAAAACAAATTTAATTCCCTATTTTAAGGTGTTATAATTAATAAAGAAAAGGATATAAATAAAAAAGTGAGGCGATGCTCTATGTCAAAAAAAGATGTACTTAGAAACAATCCTGCTTTTCAAGAAGCATGGAAGAGTTTTAATACAGGAAAATGGATGACTTCCATTAACACGCGTGATTTTATTCAGAAAAATTATACTGAATACAACGGAGATGATAACTTTTTAGAAGGTCCTGCAGATTCTACAAATAAATTATGGACGAAATTGCAAGAATTGTTTGAGAACGAACATCAAAAGGGTGGCGTTTTGAACATGGACCGCAATATTCCGTCGACGATCACTTCGCATGGTCCTGGATACTTGATTAAAGAGGAAGAAAAAATTGTTGGTTTGCAGACTGATGAACCATTAAAACAAGCATTTATGCCATTTGGTGGTATTCGCACGGCCAATAACGCTTTAGAGTCCAATGGCTACAAGCCTAATGAAGAAATGACAAAAACCTTTACTGAATATCGTAAAACACATAATCAAGGAGTTTTTGACGCCTATACACCAGAAATGCGTTCAGCTCGGAAAAATAAAATTATTACGGGGTTGCCTGACGCGTATGGGCGGGGGCGGATTATTGGTGATTATCGTCGCGTGGCGTTGTATGGAATTGACTATTTAATGGAAGAAAAATTCAAAGACCATTCCAACACGGGAAATGGGACGATGGATGAGGAAACTATTCGTTCACGCGAAGAAATCTCTGAACAATATCGTGCTTTAAGGTATTTGAAAAAAATGGCTGCTTCTTATGGCTTTGATATTTCTGGACCCGCAAAAAATACTCAAGAGGCTATTCAATGGTTATACTTTGGTTATCTTGGAGCAATTAAATCACAAAACGGCGCAGCAATGTCGATCGGTCGCATTTCTGCATTCCTAGATATTTATATTCAGCGTGATTTAGAAAATGGCGTTATCAACGAACATGAAGCGCAAGAATTTATCGATCACCTAATCATGAAACTTCGCATGGTGAAATTTGCCAGAACGCCTGAATACAATTCTCTATTTTCAGGATATCCCATCTGGGCAACATTGTCGATGGCTGGTATGGGTGTGGATGGTCGTTCGTTAGTAACAAAGACAGACTTTCGAATTTTGCATACATTGACCAATATGGGGCCTTCTCCTGAACCAAATTTGACAGTATTATACAGTTCTCGCTTGCCGGAGGGATTTCGCACATATGCGGCAAAAATTGCCAAAGAATCTTCTTCTATCCAGTTTGAAAATGATGATTTATTGCGTCAATACTGGGGATCTGATGACTGTGCGATTGCGTGTTGTGTGTCGGCAACGGTGGTTGGAAAAGACATGCAATTTTTTGGTGCGCGGGCCAACTTAGCTAAAGCTGTGCTATATGCAGTTAACGGTGGAGTTGATGAAAAAACACGAATGCAAGTAGCTCCGAAGTTTCGTCCAATGACAGGGGATACGCTTGATTTTGATGAGTTTATTGATCGCTATAAGGACATTTTAGATTGGTTGGCAGCATTGTATGTTAATACACTTAATGTTATCCACTATATGCACGATAAGTATTGCTATGAAGCAGCACAGTTGGCGCTGATGGACTCAAACTTAAAACGCACTTTTGCCACAGGAATCGCGGGGATTTCGCATGCGACGGATTCGTTGATGGCTATAAAGTATGCAAATGTAAAAGTAATTCGCGATGAAGAAGGTTTTGCCATTGACTATGTGCCGCAAAATGAATTCCCAACGTATGGAAATGACAATGAGGAAGCAGACGCCATGGCGAATTGGATTTTGGAATATTTCATGACGCAAGTTCGTCGTCAGCATACGTATCGAAATTCAACGCCGACAACTTCGCTACTTACCATCACATCCAATGTTGTATACGGGAAAGCAACAGGAAATTTGCCAGATGGGCGCCGTGCGGGTGTACCGTTGGCTCCAGGAGCGAATCCCTCTTACCAAGACGGGAAATTTTTGGGAGAGAGACATGGGTTACTGGCGTCGTTGAATTCGACAGCACGATTGGATTATGGAAATGCGCGGGATGGAATTTCGAATACCCAGACCATCAATCCTAATGGATTAGGCAAGGAAGATTCGACGCAGATCGAAAATTCGCGGAGTGTGTTGGATGGATATTTTGATAAGGGTGGCTACCACTTGAATGTGAATGTATTTACGAATGATTTGCTGAAAGACGCGCAAGATCATCCTGAGAAATATCCCAATTTGACGATTCGCGTGTCGGGTTATGCGGTGAAGTTCCGCGATTTGACCAAAGAACAACAAGACGATGTAATGATGCGTACTGCTCATAGTCATCTATAAGAACCTGTTAACTTATCTCCAATTGCGAACTGCCTTAACGATTGACAAGCATTAGCTTGACAGAGTTTAGGCAGGATGTACCTATTTGGTACGACTTTTTTGAAAATTTTTTGCCTTTCTTTGTTAAAAGATATGCCTAAGAATCTGCAGGAGGTTATTGCGTGGATCGATATGAAGATTTAAAAATAGCTGAAAAAGGTGCTATCATAAGTATTGTATCTTATATCTTTTTAGCGGTTGCTAAGTTATTGATTGGTATTCGTGGCGATTCTAATGCCTTATTTGCAGATGGTCTAAATAATTTTACGGATATCATTGGCTCGCTAGTGGTTTTTATTGGTTTGCGTATCGCTAGAAAGCCCATAGATAAAAATCATGCCTATGGACACTGGAAGATTGAAACAGTGGCTAGCATGATTACTTCTTTTATTATGTTGCTTATTAGTTTAGAGGTTTTAGGAGATGCAATTGAAAAAATCGTGCATAAAACTTACTCAAAACCGGACCCACTAACAGCTTTGGTTGGCGTAGCATCCGCACTGATTATGATCTTAGTATATTTTTATAATCGAACACTAGCTGAAAAAGTCCACAGCAGCGCGTTGTATGCAGCAGCAAAGGATAATCTAAGCGATGTTTATACTAGCATTGGAACAACCATTGCGATTTTAGCGGCTATATTTAAGTTTCCACTATTAGACACGATTGCAGCTGTTATTATCGCTATTTTGATTTTAATAACTGCATTAGAAATTTTCAAAGACAGCGTGTTTTCGCTATCTGATGGCTTTCCTGATAACTTGCTGGCAGAGTACAAAAAAACGATTTTAAGCATCGATGAAGTCAAAGAAGTTCGTTTGATTCGCGGCCGAACATATGGAACCAATATCTTTTTAGATGTTGTGGTGGCAATGGACCTTAACCTCTCCGTACTGCAAAGTCATTTGATCACCGAAATAATTGAAAAACGCTTATCCAACAAATTTCAAATTTACGATATAGACATCCATGTAGAGCCCTATTTATTATAAGAATTATAGTTTACAAACCCGAAACAAATACGTTATTTCTTGATCAGTTTTAAGCTTTATATCTTATAGTCAGCTAATGTCTCTTTTACTGCTTGGATTACTTTTTCTGGCAAGCCAATTGATTGCAATTCTTTAAAACTTGCTTCCTTTATCTTTTTCAAAGATTTAAAGTTCTTGAGCAAAACTTTTTTACGTTTTTCTCCCACTCCCTCAATCTCATCCAAAATAGATGCAAAACTATTTTTCGAGCGCAATTGGCGATGAAAAGTAATCGCAAAGCGATGCACTTCATCTTGAATTCTCTCCAGCAAAAAAAACTCCTCAGAATTATGGGCCAGTGGAATCAATTCAAATTTTACACCAAATAACAGTTCATGTGTGCGATGCTTTTCATTTTTGACAAGACCAGCAATCGGAATATCCAAACCTAGCTGATTATCCAGCACTTCAAGTGCCGCATCAATCTGCCCCTTGCCACCATCAAGTAAAATCAAATCCGGAAATGGCAAACCTTCCTTTAGCACACGCGAATACCTTCGATAAATAACTTCCCTCATCGAAGCATAGTCATCCGCGCCTTGCACTGTTTTAATCTTATATTTACGATATTCATTTTTGGCTGGCTTGCCATCAATAAAACAAACCATCGCCGCCACGGAATTGACTCCGGCAATATTTGAATTATCAAAAGCTTCGATTCGTGTAGGCATCGGAATATTTATCGACTCACCCAAACGCTTAATCGCGCCAATCGTTTTCTCTTCGCGTCTTATCACCAAATCAAACTTTTCTTGTAAGCTTACAT
>JAIRLR010000038.1 GCA_031259195.1 Streptococcaceae bacterium
TGCGAGGCTCCCGTTCTAACGATTTGTAATCAAGCAAAGCTTGAAACAAATTCGTAAGAACCCGACAGGTTTTTTGACGAAATATCAGGGAAAAAGAAACGCACCGAGTAGGTACGTCCGCACCTTTACTCTGTCAAGCTAACACTTGCCAATCGTTAAGGCAGTTCGCAATTTTCATGGATCTAGTTTCGCAAGAGGTCTATTGAAGATTGTAAATAATAGTTGATTTACTTAAAAAGGAGTTAGAAGTTGAATTCATTTAAACAATTTAATTTTCAAACGTTTCTTTATGAAGCGTTAAGTGCTGATAATTTTACAGTGCCAACCAAGGTGCAAGAGTGGATCATTCCTTTGATTCAAAAGGGGAAAAATGTGATCGGTCAGTCGCAAACAGGAACGGGCAAGACGCATGCTTTTTTATTGCCGTTAGTTGATAAAATTGATACAAAAACTGATGGAGTGCAGGCGGTTATCACTGCACCTAGCAGAGAGCTTGCAACTCAGATTTATCAAGTGGCACGCAGGCTTACAAGTTTTAGTGAATCGACAATTAGAGTGGTAAATTTTGTAGGTGGGACCGATAAAGCTAGGCAAATTAAACGGTTAAAATCTAAACAGCCGCATATTGTCGTCGGCACGCCGGGACGCCTGTTAGATTTGGTTAGAGAACAAGCTTTGTTCATTCATACAAGTAGCGTTTTTGTAGTAGATGAAGCTGATATGACTTTAGATATGGGCTTTTTAAAAGAAGTTGACCAGCTTGCCAGTCATTTACCGGCAAAACTGCAGATGTTGATTTTTTCGGCAACTATTCCGGAAAAATTAAAGCCCTTTTTAAAAAAATATATGGAAAATCCTGTGCATGAAAATATTGCACCTAAGGAAAAAATTAATGCAATAGTGGATAATTGGTTAATTTCCACTAAAGGCGAGGATATTAAGCAAGTAATTTATCAGTTGTTGACGATAAGTTATCCATATTTGGCGATTGTTTTCGCTAACACAAAGGCACGAGTCATAGAGATTAGCGATTTTTTAAAAGCTCAAAGCTTGAAAGTTGCGACCCTTCATGGAGATGTTTCACCACGCGAGCGCAAAAGAGTGATGAAACAAGTGGCGAATTTGGAATATCAGTATTTGATAGCAACGGATCTAGCGGCGCGCGGAATTGATATCGGGGGTGTTTCACATGTAATTAATGCCGAAATTCCTAAGGATTTAAGTTTTTTTATTCATCGCGTTGGACGCACAGGGCGGGGTGGTTTATCAGGCATTGCCATTACTTTGTATGCACCAGAAAGTGAGGCGAGTATTCAGCAGATTGAAGAATTAGAAATTGAGTTTAAACCTAAAACTATTAAAAATGGTGAAATTATTGACTCATATGATCGAAATCAAAGAAAAAAACGCAAGATAAAGCAAGAAAAACTAGACGTTGAACTGCTTGGCTTGATTAAAAAGAAAAGAAAAAATATTAAACCAAGCTATAAGAAAAAAATTCAAAGAGCGATTAAAGACTCCAATAAACAAAAAAGAAAATTAACACGCCGCAGCACCATGCGAGCAGCGCGTAAAATTAAAAAGTAAAACTACTAAACCAGGGCATATAATCACTGCATCCTACGATTTGTAATCAAGCAAAGTTTGAACAAATCGCAAAGAACTTAGGCATATCTTTTAACGAAGAAAAGCAAGCATTACCAAAAAAGTCGCGATTGGAGAGAAGTTAACAGGTTCTAAAAAGATTAAAGCTTAGCTCGCGCACCAAAACGAGCTAAGCTTTTGTTTCATTTCATGATATACTTCAATTACTTAAAAAGCTTCCAGGGATTCTTGGGCTTTTTTATTTTGGAAAAATGGAGGCCATGTGATGGTAGAAAGTTTAGAAAAAGAGTGGTATGCCGTACAAACATATTCTGGGTATGAAGGGAAAGTAAAGCACGATATCGAGTCTCGAACTCAAAGCATTCCGGGAATGGAAAATTATATTTTTCGGGTAGTGATTCCGTCTGAAAAGAAAATGGTAGAAAAAAAGGGCGAGTTCAAAGAAAAAGAAGAATACATTTTTAAAGGGTATGTTCTAATTGAGATGATTATGACGGATGAGTCATGGTTTGTCGTTCGTAATACGCCGAATGTTACCGGATTTGTGGGCTCTCACGGGGCAGGTTCTAAACCAGCGCCACTTTTACCTGAAGAAATCAATTCTATTTTGCGCACAATGGGTCAATTTGTACGAACGACACAGTTAAATGTTGATGTGGGAGATATGATCCAAATTATCAAAGGCGCCTTTGCCAATATGACAGGACAAGTTGTCGAGATTTATTATAATAAACAAAAATTAAAAGTTACGATTGAAATGTTTGGTCGCGAAACAAATGCCGAGCTTGACTTTTCACAAGTGGATGCTTTGGCTTAAACAAGCTCAAGCAGATCGGAGTTGCAATGGCTGAGATTCATTCTTCTAGAACAAAAAATACGATGCACAATGCAGTGATTAGTGGCATTACGCAGATGTTTATCATTGTTACGCGCTTTGTGATTCAAACTATTTTTATGTATAAGTTGGGAAAGGCGTACACGGGAGTTAATGGTGTCTTTAATAATGTGATTTTAGTGTTAAACATCGCCGAGCTTGGCCTTAGTAGCGCGCTGGCGTACTCGATGTATAAAGCTCTAGTGGAAAAAGATGTCTTGAAAATTTCTGGCTTAATGAATTTTTATCGCAAAACCTATCATAAGATTGGTGGTGTTATTGCGGGCTTAGGCTTGCTGCTGATTCCTTTTCTTCCCTTACTTATTAAAGGCCATCAAGTTGTGCCGCACATCACACTTATTTATCTTTTATTTTTATTAAACACTGTTAGTAGCTACTTCTTTTCCTTTAAGCGCAATCTGCTGACAGCAGACCAAAAAGAATATCTCAATCAGCTCAATATTTTGCTTTATACGACTATTCAGATGGTTTTACAAATATTTGTCTTGCTGGTTTTTAAAGCGTACATTGCTTACTTGGTGATTTTTATTCTTTTTCAGTGGCTTTCTAACTTTGCCATTTCACATAAAGTCGATCAGCTTTATCCTTTTTTAAAAGAAAATAAACAGGCAAAAGTTGAAGCAAAAGAGTTGCTGGCTATAAAACGTAATACAAAAGAGTTAGTCGGCGGCAAGATCAGCGAGGTTGCTGAAATTGGAACGGACAACTTGTTGCTAAGCTCAATTATGGGAGTCCAAGTAGCAGGGACTTACTCTAGCTATGAGTTAATTCGAAATGCTATTTTAAAGCTTTTTCAAATGGTGATTTTTGGTGCTACAGCTAGTGTGGGTAACTTTGTTCATTCAGTTAAAGATCAAAACCAAGTTGAAAAAGTGCTGTATCGTCACTTTCGCATCTCATTTATTTTGGCTTTATTTAGCTTTACTTGCTTATTAAACTTACTGCGCCCATTTATTTTAATCTGGGATAAAAGCTACTTAGTAAGACCTTTGGCGATCTGGCTGATTAGTTTTGATGTAGGATTAAAAATTTTGCGCAATACTTTGATCACTTTTTTTTTGGCACTGGGAACTTATCAGCATATGGGAATCAAGTCGATTATAGAATCTTTGCTAAATCTTATTTTTTCGGCGTTTCTTCTTTCTTTAACTAACCTTGGGATTGCAGCTGTTGTGTTGGGAACCATTTTGGCAAATATTTTGGTTAATTCTTGGTGGGAGCCATATCAAATTTATCGCTTATATTTTAAAAAGAGCTGTGTCAAATATCTTACTTACTACGGTCGCTATCTTTTTTTGATGTTGGTAACTGAAACTTTGAGTTACTTATGCTTGACTAAAATAACAACGAAAAATTTAATTATGGACTTTCTTTTATCAGGTGTTGTAAGTATTGCCTTTGCCTTTGCTGCTTCTTTTTTATTTGTTCGTCAGGATATGCAGTTTATACTAAAAAATTTGTGGAAAAAGTTAGGAGGATAGTATGACTTTTCAATATTTTGGCCTTGATGCATTGTTGCGAATTGTAAGTCACTTATCGTTTATTTACTTGGCCTTTTGGGCACTGCAGTCAGTTAATCTTGAGATGCTGTTTCGCAAAAAAGCAGGTCAGATCCGTCAAATTCGCTGTCTTTTGATTTTAGCGGCGATAGCTATAGGTTACATGGCTAGCAGCTTTTTTTTGGAAGTATTACTTTTATTTAAAAATGCTCTGCTTTTTGTTAAGTAGACTAGACCTTTTGCGAAACTAGGACATGATTAAAAATTGT
>JAIRLR010000044.1 GCA_031259195.1 Streptococcaceae bacterium
AAATCGTTAGAACGGGAGCCTCGCAATAGCACCACTATTCTTGCGTTTTTTTCCTTATCTCAGGAAAAAATTGAACACAATTTTTAATCATGTCCTAGTTTCGCAAGAGGTCTAATAAAAATACTTGGAAAAGCAGCTCTTTTTCCATTGCGCCTGTCTTCATTTTATAATCATTTTCTACTAGTTCATCAAAAATTTTTATCAACAATAGTTGCCTAATTTATTTTTTCTTTGTCATTGAAAGATGATAATGTAAATGATTTTTGAAAATGTCCCAAAAATCATTGCCAGTTTTACAATTTCTTGAGCTCACGTATTAGAACCTGTTAACTTGTCTTTCTATCGATGAATTTTTTGAGAAATTTTTGCGTATTTCTAGGCTGAAAACACGGTTTTCAGTTAATGGATAAAAGAAAACTTCGTTTTCTTTCACCGGAAACGCAGGTTTAGCGGTGCTAAATCGAGGCTTTTTAACGAAGAAAAGCAAAAAATTACCAAAAAAGGCGCGATTATGGAGATCGTTAACAGGTTCTTACTGAGCAATGATAATATTGCGAGTTTGTTAAAAAGGATGGAATATGATATGATTAAACGACATTTATAAAAGGGAGCAAGCGAAAGTGACAGCTTATAGAAAAGATATTAGGAATGTGGCAATTATTGCGCACGTTGATCATGGAAAGACAACTCTTGTTGATGAGTTATTGAAGCAGTCTGAAACCCTAGATTCGCATGTTAAGTTGCAAAAACGCGCAATGGATTCAAATACTTTGGAAAAAGAGCGCGGAATTACGATTTTGGCTAAAAACACAGCTGTTTCATATAAAGGGGCGCGAATTAATATTATGGACACTCCAGGGCATGCTGACTTCGGCGGCGAAGTTGAGCGAATCATGAAGATGGTTGATGGGGTGGTTTTAGTTGTTGATGCTTATGAAGGAGTTATGCCGCAAACGCGTTTTGTGTTGAAGAAGGCGTTAGAGCAGCATTTAGCGCCAATTGTTGTTATCAATAAAATCGATAAATCTTCTGCACGTCCACTAGAGGTTATTGATGAAGTTTTGGAGTTATTTATTGAGCTAGGAGCAGATGACGATCAGTTAGAATTTCCTGTTATTTACGCTTCAGCAATTAACGGAACATCTTCAATGTCGGAAAGATTAGAAAATCAAGAACATACGATGAATCCAGTTTTTGATACGATTTTAGAACATATTCCTGCTCCGATAGATAACTCAGATGAGCCATTGCAATTTCAAGTTTCTCTGCTTGATTATAATGATTATGTTGGTCGTATCGGAATTGGCCGCATTTTTCGCGGAAAGATCAAGGTTGGAGATAGCGTTACATTATCAAAGTTAGATGGCACAACTAAAAATTTTCGCGTAACCAAATTGTTTGGTTTCTTTGGTTTGCAACGTTTGGAAATCAAGGAAGCAAAGGCTGGAGATTTAATTGCGATTTCTGGAATGGAAGATATTTTTGTTGGTGAAACGGTGACACCAACAGATACCGTGGAGCCACTGCCAATCCTTCATATTGATGAGCCAACTTTGCAGATGACTTTTTTGATAAACAATTCGCCCTTTGCTGGTCGTGAAGGAAAATGGGTTACTGCCAGAAAAGTTGAAGAACGCTTGCAGGCTGAGTTGCAGACGGATGTTTCTTTGCGTGTTGAGCCAACTGATTCGCCTGATCGCTGGAGAGTTTCTGGTCGTGGAGAGTTGCATTTAGCTATCTTAATTGAAACGATGCGTCGTGAAGGGTATGAGCTGCAAGTATCACGTCCGGAAGTGATTGAAAGAGAAGTAGATGGTGTAAAGTCGGAGCCTTTTGAGCGCGTGCAAATTGATACGCCTGAAGAATATCAAGGAGCAATCATTAAAGCACTATCTGAACGCAAGGGCGAAATGCTTGATATGATTCCAACTGGCAATGGGCAAGTGCGTTTAATTTTCTTAGTTCCCGCTCGGGGACTGATTGGCTTTTCAACAGAGTTTTTATCAATGACGCGCGGATATGGAATTATGAATCATACTTTTAATCAATACCTGCCTGTTATCAATACCAAAATTGGCGGTCGTCATCATGGAGCACTAGTTTCCATGGATACTGGCAAAGCTACAATATACGCGATTATGTCGATCGAAGAACGAGGAACCGTTTTTGTTAATCCAGGAACTGAGGTTTATGAAGGAATGATTGTCGGGGAAAACTCTCGGGATAACGATCTGACTGTGAACATTACCAAAGTAAAACAAATGACCAATGTTCGTTCGGCAACAAAAGATCAGACGGCAGTTATTAAAACACCAAAAATTTTAACCTTAGAAGAGTCGCTAGAGTTTATGGCTGACGATGAGTATTTGGAAGTTACTCCTAAAATTATTCGCTTGCGTAAGCAAATTTTAAATAAAAATGAACGTGAAAAAGCCCAAAAACGTGCAAAGAAACAATAATAGACCTCCTTTAAGAGCCTGTTAACGATCTCTCCTGTGAAATTTACATATTCTTGCCAATATATTGCGTCTCCACCATGAAGATCAGGGTTTATTCCACGATTGCCTCCTGTTCTATCTAAAATGCCATTTCTTTTTAAAATATTTAGTATTTCAGGCGTATTAGGATTTCTAATAGTGCAGGGCAACAGCATTTACTTTTTTTCATAAAACCGCAATAATAAACTTATGAATATACAAAAACTTAAAATGGAGATAAAATCTCTTAAAGACCCTCGCCGAACTTCGTTTGGTAAC
>JAIRLR010000047.1 GCA_031259195.1 Streptococcaceae bacterium
ATTACAAATCGTTAGAACGGGAGCCTCGCAATAGCACCACTATTCTTGCGTTTTTTTCCTTATCTCAGGAAAAAATTGAACACAATTTTTAATCATGTCCTAGTTTCGCAAGAGGTCTAGTAATGACGCATGAAAATGTCCCGCCCCCACCTTAAAAATTTTAGTAAAATGTTAAATTAATGAAATGAATTTAAGGAGGCAATCATGCGAAAGGTCATTTTAAGGATGAAAGAAGAAAAATATTACCAAACAATCAAACAGGTTTCCGAAGAAAAAATCAAAAAGAAGCGTGCAGCTATATTACTCTCGGGATCACACCAAGGCACACAATCGCTTGTTAAACAACTACCAAACTTGTGGCAAAGCTTTCCTTCATTCACGGAAAAAATTTTAGAAAACCAAAAAATAAGATCGATGAAGAAACGAAAGAGAAAATTATTCAACTTACTAAATTATTAAAAATCAGAAGAAAGTATCGAAATTTCACGCGCAACTATTACTCGTATCATGCAAAAACGTGCAATTCTCTCACCCAAAGCGCATAGAAAAACCAAGCGCGAGTACAACAAAATGTTGCGTCAAAAGCTTAAAAAAGCAAAAAGAAAGGTGGAAAAAATGGCATTTGAAAACAAGATTATTGCGCTAGAGATCGTTAACAGGTTCTAAAGTGCATTAACGTTTTAATGTCATAGTTCTTAATTTTTTCCCGTCCATTCAAGTCATCTAGTTCAATTAAAAACGCACATCCTGCAATAATTCCACCAAGGCGCTCAATCATCTCAATCGTTGCTAAAACTGTTCCGCCCGTAGCAAGCAAGTCATCCACAACCAATACATGCTGCCCCTTCTTTATTGCATCCGCATGCATTGTTAACGTATCAACACCATATTCTTTCTCATAGTCAGCAGAAATAGTTGCTCTTGGCAATTTGCCAGGTTTACGCACTGGCGCAAAACCTACACCTAGCTCAAAAGCAACAGGACATCCCATAATAAAACCACGCGCTTCTGGTCCGACAACCATCTCAATTCTTTTTTCTTTTGTATAGTTAACAATTTGTGCAACCGCTTCTTTATACGCAGCTCCATCAGCCATCAAAGGAGAAATATCACGAAAAGTAATCCCTTCCTTTGGGTAGTTTTCAATACTTGCAATATAATTTTTCAAATCCATTTTTTTATTTTGCCCCCTCATAAGTTCGTCAACTACATCAGTTTAACATTTTATTTTTCTTCTGCCTCATAATTACAAAACCAATTACTTAATGTCTTTTGATCACTCAACAAAAAAAACATCTCTTGTTCTATTTGCTTCTCTCTTTTTTGATATAAAACACTTTCCGTTAGAGGATGGTTTGTCGGCTTATTAACAACTTCCATAACTCCATCAACAATTGTAACAAAACCTAACTCTTCAAACACTTTTGCCATAAAAATAAACAGACGCACTGGCAGTTTTAAATATCTTGCTGCCTCGCGAAACTTATGGCGGATGTCCACTTTTCGATATTGTTTTATAAACTTAAACAACAATGCAAACTGCTCGCGACTCCCAATACCTTCAATATAAGCCTCGTTAAAGCTAAGACCTAAAAAGTAAATACGATCAAATGATGATTCCCAAATCAACTGCTGCAACTCTTTAGCATCCTCAGGAATATCAACAATAACCAAACTTTTAGATGTATTCTCCTTCTGCCATGATCTAATTTTTTCTTTCTCTGATAAAAGCAAAGTATCTTCCTTGGATCTTCCGGCTAGAGCTTTTAAACTTTCTTGATGGTTTAACAAAAATAATGCTTTTTCCGTTGGTAAAAAACGCCTTCCCTGCTTACCACGTAAATCAAAAAACTGCACTCCTTTAACAGCAAAGTCAGTTAGGATAAACTGCGCTTTTTTATTTCCATTCCATTCATTTAATGTAAGCTCGCCAACAAAAGACAGCTCTTTGCTACTGATAAATTCTTTCGCTAAAGCTCCTGATCCCCAAGCCATAATATCTAACTGTGTATCTTTATCCACGTGCATTAACTTTAAATGATGATTATTAACACCAACTGCTTTAATATTTTGGATACAAGGACGATCTAACAAAAAGATTGGCCTATCATTTTCTTGACCAAAAGGAGCAAGCACCTTTAACTCTTCAACAAATTTTACGTTTAGTTCATTGGCAGTTAATGCGCTGTCAATTTTTAATGCTTGACCCTTTGTAAGATTGATTTTTTCAGATACAAGATAATCTTTTAAAAGCTGACGCAATTTTTCCAAATTTTCTACTAACAACGTTACGCCCACAGCCATATGATGTCCGCCAAAAGATAAAAAAAGTTCCCTGTGCGTATTCATTGCCTTAAATAAATTTAACGCTTCAACTGAGCGTGCAGAGCCTTTTGCTATTCCCTCTTCATCAATTGCAAAGACAAAAGTCGGCTTGCCAGTTTTTCTCAAAAGGCGACTAGCAACAATTCCCAAAACACCAGGATTCCAACCAAGTTTAGCTACAATTTGAATATCGTTTTCAGGCTGTTCTAAAAGAAGCTTCATAGCCTCTTCAACGGTTTTCTCCACTAACTCTTTGCGCTCTTCATTAGCTTCATGAATATCTCTGGCTAAAATTTCAGCTAGTTCAGGTTCAAAAGTTGACATTAACTCGACTACAGGATTGGGATCCTTTAAGCGCCCTAAAGCATTAAGCCTTGGAGCAATAGAAAACGCGACGCTATCTTCTGTGATTGCCTGTTGGTCAATATTAGAAATTTTTATCAACTCAACTAAACCAATGCGCTCTGAGTTGCGAAGAGCTTTTAAGCCCAAAAAAGTTAAAACACGATTTTCATCGCTTAAGGGAACCAAGTCTGCAATCGTGCCAATTGCTACTAAGTCCAATAATTTTAAAGGAACCTCACCAAGCAAAGCGCACGCTAACTTAAAAACCACGCCCACACCAGCTAACTCCTTAAAAGGATAGGCTCCTTTGGGATGTTTAGGATGAATGATCGCATAAGCCTTTGGCATCTTTTGTGAAAATTCATGATGATCAGTGATAATCACATCCACACCCATGCTTTGCGCATAGTCAATAGCCTCAGTCCCCGTTACACCATTATCCACAGTGATGATCAACTGCACTTGCTGCTGCTCGATAAAATATTTATAAATATCCGCATTAGGACCGTAGCCATCAGTAAAACGATTAGGTAAGTAATACAAAACCTCTGCGCCAATGCTCTCCAGCGCTTCTTTTAGCAAAGCCACACCTGTCATCCCATCTGCATCATAATCGCCATAAAGCAAAATTTTTTCCCCATCACCAACAGCAGCTTGAATTCGCAAAGCAGCACGCTTAATATCAAAAAGCAAAAAAGGATCACGCAAATCTTCTGTCTTAGGATGTAAAAATTTTTGCATCGCAGGAATTGTTTGAATCCCTCTTTGCCATAAAAATCTTCCTATTAAAATTGATAATTTCTCCTCTTTCAGCGCCTCTAAAAATTCAGCACTTGGCTGAGCATGTTCCCTTTGCTCCCATGTATATATTGCCTCTCTCAAACTTACACCCCCTAATAAACAGGTTCTTAGAACTTAGCAGGAATTTCTATTTCATCAAGATCTTTTACAGTTATTACTTCGGCAAAAATTTCCTGTGCTTGTTTACGTAATAGTTTCAAATCTTGGTTACTATAACGAGCGCTGTAGTGAGTTAAAATCAACTTTTGTACCCCAGCTGCCTTAGCAATCTCGGCTGCTTGTGTTGTTGTCGAGTGAAAATATCGCCGCGCTTTTTTCTCCTTGCCATCCTCAAAAGTTGCCTCATGGACTAAAACATCCGCATCCTTTGCCAAGGAGATTGCTTGCTCGCTTTTACGCGTATCACCGATTATCACAAGTGTTCGACCTGGCTTTTTCTCACCAACAAAGTCTTTTCCATCAAGTACCCGTCCATCGGTAAGTGTAACTTTCTCACCTTTTTTTAATTTTCCAAAAAGTGGACCAAAAGGAATGCCTAATTTCTGCAAACGATTCACTTGCAAGCGCCCCTCCTGACTTTTCTCCTCTACACGATAACCAAAAGATAAAACGCCATGTTCCAAAGGCAGGGCAGAGATTTCAAACTGATCATCAGCAAAAATTTTTCCGCCCACTTTTGGAATTTCATAAAAATCAATCTCATAGTTAACTCTTGTCATTGATATGCTTAACGTAGTTTTCACAAATTTTTTAATCCCCGCCGGCCCGTAAATAGTTAGTGAAGACAACTTTTCTTCGCCGCCTTGAAATGAACGACTGCTCAAAAGACCTGGCAAGCCAAAAAGATGATCTCCATGCAAGTGAGTGATAAAAATTTTTTCAATCTTTCGTGGACGAATCGATGTATGTAAGATCTGCATCTGAGTACCTTCGCCAACATCAAATATCCACACGGCATTTCGCTCCTGCAATAACTTCAAGGCCACACTCATGACATTACGATGCTTAACAGGCACTCCTGCGCCTGTCCCTAAAAACTGTAACTCCATTTAAATCCCTTTTCTTTCATTTCTCAATTAGATAAGTATATCCATTTCCCTGTTTGACTTTTTTCTGCTTCATTAAGCTGACCTTTCACTTAGCTGAAATGAATGTTTTAATAAAAATGGCGCAAGCAATGTGCATAGAATAATCACAACCACCAGCTCAGAATAAACATTTTTATTTACAATCGCATTAGCAAAGCCAACTTGGGCCACTACTAAGCCCATTTCTCCACGTGAAACCATCCCTGATCCCACGATATAACTACTTTTTAAAGAGAAGCCATTTACTCTGGCAGCTAAACCGCAACCGAAAAGCTTTGTAAAAACAGCAATAACTAAAGCAACTAAAATTTGCTCGAAACGATCCCCAATCGAAGCAAAAGTCATCTGCAGACCAATTGAAGCAAAAAAGATCGGAATAAAAAAAGCATAACCAATCACTGATAAACTATTTTCAATTTTTTCACGAATCTTCTCTTTACTTTGCGCCACAGCAATACCAGCAAAAAAGGCGCCGATCACATCACTCATACCACTTAGCTTAGCCAACTCAGCTAGGGTTAAACAAATAACTACCGCACCCATTGTTCCTGAAGCGAAAATCGGCAATTCATAGAAAAACTTCATCACCAAAGCAGCGACAAAATGAATAACAATAAATAAAAAGAGCATATATATTACTTGAAGAAGGAGAGTTAAATAAAGTGGCAGTTGACTCGTGCTACTATCACTTTTTCCATACATTGTCACAAAGGTGCTTAAAAGCAAAACAGCAATAATATCATCTACAACTGCAGCGCCTAAGATAGTTGCTCCCTCATTGGTATTAAGCTTTTTATACTCTTGTAAAACACCTACTGTTATCGAAACAGAAGTAGCCGCATATACCAAACCAAATAATAGCGCTTGCTTTTGATTATAGCTCCATAGTTGTGTAATATAAAAAAAGCTGATTAATGGAAAAATCACTCCTAATGATGCTACCGCTATTGCAGGTTTCATAAATTTTTTAAGCATTGAAAGATCGGATTCTAAACCCGCTATAAACATCAAAAAAACCACCCCAATTTCAGCAATAAAATGAAGCGGTTTCGTTAAATGAACAACATTAAGTATTGCTGGT
>JAIRLR010000103.1 GCA_031259195.1 Streptococcaceae bacterium
CTTCTGATTTCAGCAGTTCAGTAAAGTGAGTGAAATTGGCCTCTTGATATTTTGTTTGATAGAGTTGAATAACTTTTTCTTTCGTTTCTTCATCGATCTTATTTTTTGGTTTTCTTGATTGTCAATAGTAAAATTGAAAAAATTTGTAAGTACACCATTAAAATGCTAATGTCCGCCGGATTTACTCCTGAAATACGGCTTGCTTGGGCAATCGTTTCTGGACGAATTTTATTTAATTTTTGCCTGGCTTCCGTTGCTAGTGAATTAATTACATTATAGTCAATACTTTTAGGAATACGTTTTGCTTCCAAACGTTTTAACTTTTCAATTTTTTCCAGTGCTTTTTGGATGTACCCTTCATATTTGATCGCAATTTCAATTTGCTCAATTTCCTTATCGCTTAACTCTTCTGCTGCCGGGTTAATAAATTGCAATAAATCTTGATATTTAATTTCGGGCCGTTTTAAAAATTGCGCAGCAGCCATGGCGTCTTGTAAGGGCTTATAGCCTAAAGCGGTAATTTTTTCATTAACCTCTGTTGTGGGTTTTAACTTTAACTTATTTAAACGTTTTAACTCCTTTTCTATTCTTTTTTTCTTTATCTCAAAACGAAACCACTGATCTTCTTTAATAAGCCCTAACTTGCGCCCCTTCGCCATTAATCTCATATCCGCATTATCATGACGCAAAAGCAAACGATACTCTGCACGGCTGGTTAATAAGCGATACGGCTCCATTGTTCCCTTTGTCACCAAATCATCAATCATTACTCCGATATAAGCATCACTACGTCTTAAAACGAAGCCTTCTTTTCCTGCAACTTTTAAAGCAGCATTAATACCCGCAATTAATCCCTGTCCTGCGGCTTCTTCATAACCTGAAGTTCCATTAATTTGCCCAGCGGTATATAAACCTGAAATAAGTTTTGTCTCTAGCGTGGGCCGCAGTTGATGCGGTTTGACAACATCATACTCTATAGCATAGCCTGGACGCATCATTTCAACATTTTTTAAACCAGCAATTGAACGCAATAAAGCAAGTTGAACATCTTCAGGTAAAGAAGTTGATAACCCTTGAACATAGATTTCTTCCGTCTTTCTGCCTTCTGGCTCTAAAAATAACTGATGCCGCTTTTTATCAGCAAAGCGCACAATCTTGTCTTCAATCGACGGACAATACCTTGCACCTACACCTTCAACAAGGCCAGTAAACATTGGCGCACAATGTAAGTTTTGGCGAATAATCTCATGTGAGTTCTGATTAGTATAAGTCAACCAACAAGGTATTTGCTTTTTTAAGTAGTCTTTATCTTTAGAAGAAAAACTAAAATGATTGGGCGTCTTATCTCCTGGTTGAACCTTAGTATTGCTATAATCAATACTTTGCGACTTCACCCGCGGTGGTGTGCCTGTTTTAAAATGCGCAATTTCAAAACCTAATTCTTTTAAATGATCAGCTAAACCAATGGAAGCCTGCGAATTATTTGGTCCTGATGAATACTTTAACTCGCCAATAATAATTTCACCGCGTAAAGCCGTGCCTGTTGTTAAAATAACGGTTTTAGCTTGATATCTGGCGCCTGTTGCTGTTTCAACTCCGCAAACTTTCCCTTTTTCAACGAGTAATTTTTCAACAGTACCTTGCATTATAGTTAGGTGCGCCTCTTTTTCAATTGTATGCTTCATAACCATATGATAATCATGCTTATCCGCCTGTGCTCGAAGTGCTCGAACAGCGACTCCCTTACCAGTATTTAACATCCGCATTTGAATATAAGTCTTATCAATAACCTTGCCCATTGCGCCACCTAAAGCATCGATCTCACGCACCACGACTCCCTTAGCCGGCCCACCAATCGAAGGATTGCAAGGCATAAAAGCTACCATATCTAAATTTATAGTTAACAGCAGCGTTGTGCACCCCATACGTGCAGCTGCTAGCGCTGCTTCACACCCTGCATGACCT
The DNA here is from genome assembly GCA_031259195.1 of Streptococcaceae bacterium. GTDB lineage: Bacteria > Bacillota > Bacilli > Lactobacillales > Streptococcaceae > JAIRLR01. Next base: position 1,966 of record JAIRLR010000103.1, read on the forward strand.
GCTCCCACAACTATCAGATCAAAGCTTTGCGCTTGATAAGACTGAACCATATTTGTTTCCCTTTCTTTAACTTAAAAAAACAAAAAAGAAAAGCACTTTCACTTTTTAACCAATCAATCCAAATTTAAAAAGTCTGAGAACCTGTTAACGATCTTGGATTATAAACACACTATTTCCATCTTCCAAAACATTGCCTACACGGTCTTTAACTTTGACATTTTCAACAACTTCTGCTTGTTTCAGCTGGACTCCACTCAAAACCGCACTCTGGACAGATAATAAGTTCAGAACCGTCTTCATATGTATAGTTTGATCCATATTGTGGACATGCTGGAATTGTCATTGTTTATTCCTCCATTTTTGGGCTACATCTTGAATCTCACGATAAATTTTTTGCACTTCTTCATGATTTTTGGCATTAGCTCCGCTAGCCAATAAATGACCACCACCATTGTATCGTTTAGCAATTTCATTAATTGTCGGTCCTTTAGATCGCAGTCGCGCGCGAAAGCCGCCTTCGGCTTTTTCCACAAAAATCACCCAACTTAAAACTTCATCGATCATACCTGGTAAAGAAACAATAGCCGATGTTTCAAACTCTGCAACATTGTAACTTTGCAAAATTTTTGTGGACAATAAAACATAGGCCGCACCATTTTCATCAACGCTGATATTTTGGTAAACATAGCCTGAAAGTTTGGCCACCTTCATCGAAATGGTTGATAATTCTCGACTTATCAAGCTTGCATTAAAGGGAAAGGTGAGTAAAAAGGACGCTATTTCAAGTGTTTTAGCTGTGGTTGCTGGGTATAAAAAACGACCCGTATCGCCAACAATGCCAGCGTATAATAATCTTGCGGCCTCAGTTGTCATTTTTAATTTATTTTTGAAAGTCAAGTAAAAATGGACAATTAATTCACTCGTGCTACTAACTGTCGGTTCTACCCAAAGTAAGTCCCCATAGATATCATCATTTGGATGGTGATCAATTTTGATTAGCTTTTTTCCTTTTGCAAAACGCTCATCACTGATTCGAGCGACGTCTGCTGTATCAACAACAATGACTAAGGCATCCTGATAGACCTCATCATTTACCTTCTTATCCATTCGAGCTAAAAATTTTAAACTATCATTAAAACTCCCTACAGCATAAATTTTTTTTGGGGGAAAACTTGCTTGTAAAATTTTTTTTAAACCACATTGTGAAGCAATCGCATCTGGATCTGGGCGTTCATGGCGATGAATAATAATCGTCTCAAAGTCCTGAATCATCTGAAAAATTTTTTGCTGTACCCTCAAAATTTTGCCTACTTTCTATTTTGTCAGCAACTGCATTGAAACAATCCCCATGGCCACCAGCTGCTCCTTAGAACCTGTCTAAGATCTCACAATGATGAATGTCCCGTTGCACAGCTTACCCAAGCTTTGCTTGATTACAAACTTGGTAAACGGGGTTCATCGATAAAGAGACAAGTTAACAGGTTCTAAGTTATCCGCATCTCTAATCGCCCGATAAGCTGTGCCTTCGCTGACCTTTAATATTTTAGCAATACCACGAACAGAAATCTTATCCCCGATTGCAAGCTTCTTGATATAATCTAAAATTTTTGCATGCTTTGTTGACATAACTTATCGTCTCCTTAATGGATTTAACTACTCCTTAAAAAGCGCTTCAACTTGACCTTGGATTTCTTTATTTTCCAAAAATTCATCATAAGTTGTATCAAGGCGATCTACCATGCCTTTATCGGAAATAGCAATAATGCGATTGGCCAGAGTTTGAATAAACTCATGGTCATGTGAGGCAAAGAGCAACGTTCCTTTAAAATCTTTCAGCCCGTTATTCAGCGCCGTAATTGCTTCCAAATCTAAATGATTTGTCGGATCATCCAAGACTAAAACATTCGCCTTAGAAAGCATCATTTTACTTAACATTGCGCGAACTTTCTCACCTCCAGAAAGCACATTTACAGGTTTTAAAACTTCATCTCCTGAAAAAAGCATTCGCCCTAAAAAACCTCGCAAAAAGGTATTATCATCCTCCTCTTTAGAGGCAAACTGTCTTAACCAATCAAGAATGGAAAGCTCAGTAGCAAACTCTTTGGTATTATCTTTAGGCAAGTAACTTTGTGAAGTGGTAACACCCCAACGAATACTACCAGTATCTGGTTTAAGCTCGCCCATAATCACCCGCATCAATGCGGTTGTGGCGATATCATTAGCTGCAATAAATGCTGTTTTATCCTCCGGGCGCAGCGTAAAGCTAATATTGTCCAGAATTTTCTTACCATCAATTGTTACCAAAACATTTTCCACCTGTAATAAATCATTTCCAATCTCGCGCTTAAGGTTAAAGCTAATAAATGGGTAGCGACGATTCGACGGTGTAATATCTTCTAAGGTAATCTTCTCCAACGTCTTTTTTCGACTTGTTGCTTGCTTAGACTTGGAAGCATTGGCGGAAAAGCGGGCGATAAACTCTTGCAACTCTTTGATCTGCTCTTCTTTTTTAGCGTTTTGATCCTGTTTCATTTTTAAGGCTAGTTGCGAAGATTCTAGCCAAAAATCATAGTTACCAACATAAAGTTTAATCTTGCCAAAGTCCAGATCCGCCATATGCGTACATACTTTATTTAAAAAATGACGATCATGTGATACCACAATCACAGTATTTTCAAAATCAATTAAAAATTCTTCTAGCCAATTAATCGAGGTGACATCTAAACCATTGGTTGGCTCATCCAAAAGCAAAACATCGGGTTTACCAAATAATGCTTGCGCTAGCAAAACTTTGATTTTTTGCCCTGCTGTCAACGCACTCATTAACTCATAATGAAGACTATCTGATATATTTAAACCTTGTAATAATTGGGCCGCTTCACTTTCTGCTTCCCAGCCGCCAAGCTCGGCAAACTCGCCTTCAAGCTCAGCAGCGTAAACACCATCTTTATCTGTAAAATCTTCTTTGGCATAAATGACAGCTTTTTCTTGCATAATTTGATAAAGATGAATATTTCCCATCATCACCACATCGATTACACGTTGATCTTCATAGTCAAAATGATTTTGTCTAAGTACTGATAAACGTTCATTAGATCCCATTGAGATACGACCTGTTGTTGGTTCAATATCTCCTGCCAAAATCTTTAAAAAAGTTGATTTGCCAGCACCATTGGCTCCAATTAAACCATAGCAATTGCCGGGCGTGAATTTTATCGTGACCTCGTCAAAAAGCTTACGACTTGCAAATTGCAAACTAACATCTACTGCGGTTAACATTTTAATTTCCTCCAGTTATTTCTTTTCAGAACCCGTTCGTTAGTGAGCCCTTCGTATCGTTTCATTGTACCGTGAATAAGCAATATATTTTAAAGTTTTCTTTTGAATATTATCACAAATGTAAATTGTAACCCAAATCCGTCCATCCTTCCTTTGACAACGCTTAGAACCTGTTAACTTGTCTGTCTATTGATGAATTTTAAAATGGCAACCATTTTCGTAAAACTTTTACCCGCTCACCTAACAAGCGATCGGCAATCGTTGTTTTTAAAGCTAAAAGAAGATAAAACGCTCCGCCACCAATTGTCGCAAGCAAGACAATGATTAATGCAGAAATTCTTTGTTCAGGATCCAAAAAGATATATAAAATGCTCCGCAACGCTAATGTTGCAATCGACATAATAAAAGTTAGCAAGCACAGCAGTATCGCTCGTCTTACCAGTTTTTTCACATTAACATGTGTTTCCAAATGAATCTTTCGAAAATTTAAATATAGCATCAAAAAAACAGCAATCGTTGTAGAAAGCAGCGGACCATATACCTTAAATAAAGCAATCATTGGGAATTGCAACGCTAACTTTATAACCATCCCAATAATCAAATAAATAGTAGCCATTTTGCTTAAGCCTAGCCCTTGCAATACACCAACCGTTAGCATAAAGGCAGCAAGCACCAAAGACTGCCATGAAGACCAAGATAAAAGCAAGACTCCTAATACATTTTTGCCGCCGTAAAAAATAGTATTTAAAGGATGTGCCAAAACCACCATTCCCAAAGTTGTTGGCAACATGATAAATAAAAATAACTGAAAATTATTGCTTACTAACGTTGCTAACTTACGAAAATTTTTTAAAGTATGATTTTCCGTAATCAAAGGCAAACCTGTTAAAGAAATCGCTATTGCCATGCCGATTGTAATCATCGTTAACTTATCTGGATTGGTACTTAGCAAACTAAATAATGCTTTTAAATGTTTAGCAGAATCATGAGTAACAGGTTTCATCATCCGAATGAAAGTCCAAGTATCGATTAATTTTAAAATTTGAATTCCTGAACCTGAGATAACAAAAGGGATCGATTCTTTAATAATTGCCGCGATCAGACGGTGGCTTTTTACTTTTTCAACTGAGAGATCATGTTTTTTCGAAAATTTTACTCTACAATTCTTCATAAACCATAGCAAAACCATCATACTGCCAATCATGCCAATAAAAGCCGCAAAAGTTGATTGGACCACTGCTTGCACATAATCGTCATGTTGCACTTTCATAATAATAAAAACTGTTAGCAGCATCCAAAAAACGCGGGCGATTTGTTCAACTATCTGTGATAAAGCATAAGGCATCATATTGCTATGCCCTTGAAAATAGCCGCGAATCACGCTCATTACAGGAAAAAGCAAAACCGCCGCCGCTAAAGATTTCATCACAGGTACTAACTCTTGGCCTCCACCAGCTAAATTAGCTAAAAAAGAGGCGCCAAAAAACATAACGCTTGCACAAATAATGCCAAACACTAACATCGTTTTTATTGCACTTTTAAAGATGTTGTCACTCATTTCGAACTCTCCTAACGAGTTATGGTGAGCAATTTGTTTGGCAATAACCGCGGGAATTCCCGAAGTAGAAATTAATAAAAATAAAGCATAGACGTTATAGCCTATACCAAATAAACCGTTCGCCACCTGCGCATTTTTCCCCATCCACGCATACCAAGGAATTATATAAAGAGCACCAAGTAAACGCGAAAGAATATTACCCGCAGATAACCAAAAAACACCTTGCACCATTTTACTTTTCTGCGTGTCTTCACTTTTAGGAACCTTCATTTTTATTCTCTGTTCTACCATCCTACATCAAAACGCAATCTTTTTAGTTAACTTAAAATTAATTTACTTCTTAATTTATAAAAAGGCAAGTTGTAATTCAAAACCGTCCACTGAAATGTCGCTGCTCAGTGATAATGTCTTGATAGATGTTCATCGAAAATGTCCCAAAGCTAAAAAAATTTTTTCTTAAAATTTAGTAAATTTATACTTAACTAAATTTTGAGTAGGGAAAT
>JAIRLR010000106.1 GCA_031259195.1 Streptococcaceae bacterium
CACCCTCTTTCATCTCAACATTTGCCTTATCACGAAAAATAACACGCAAAATAAGAACTCGTGTGCCCTCCATTTTTTCTGTGATTAAGGTTAAATGATCATTTTCATTATCGACTTCATATGATAAAATTTCGCTTTGATCAGGGATTGAGCCAATAGCTGTAATAAAATACCCGGCTATTGTATCGACATCGTCCATTTCTAGCTGCGTACCAAATTTTTCATTAAAGTCATCAATTGGCAGACTTCCTTTGACTAGATATTCATTGTTAGAAACTTTTTCAATCGGATCTTCAACTTCATCCGTTTCATCTTCAATCTCGCCAACGATTTCTTCCAGCAGATCCTCTAAAGTTACAATTCCCACTACGCCACCGTATTCATCCAGCAAAATAGCCATTTGGTTTTGCGTTTTTTTTAACTCGTACAACAAGTTATCGATATAGATCGTCTCTGGCACAAACAGCGCCTCCTGTAAAAGTTCTCGTAAGTTTAAATGATCAAATCCTTGATGATATCCACCTGTTAGCAAGCGCTTTGTGTGAAGCACACCGATAATTTTATCTCTATCATTCTCATAAACCGGAATTCGTGAAAAACTCTCAGCAAGAATTTTTTTGATATTTTCATGCACATCATCTTCAATATCAATCATAAATGAATCAGTTCTCGGCACCATCACCTCACGCGCCACTTTCTCATCTAAAGAAAACACCCCTTGAAGCATCTCAACTTCTTTTTTTTCAAGCGTTCCCTCTGTACTTAGCATATACTCCATTTCATCTCTAGTCATTTTAACTTGCACATCGTCGAAACTCATCGGTGTAAGACGTGAAAGCAAATTAGTTGATGCGGATAATAGCCAAACAAATGGATGTAAAACGCTCCCTAAAAAAGTAATCAAAGCAACTGCAATGCCCACAATTTTCTCTTGTAAATTTAAAGCAATCCGCTTGGGGTATAACTCTCCGAAAACAATGGAAACATAAGTTAAAAGAATAAAAACAATAACTGTAGATACTGTTTTCCCTACTTGTCCAAAGCCAATTGCTTGCGACAATTTATAAGAAAGTGTTTCAGCCAAACTGGCACCAGCCAGGATATTAATAACCGTAATTCCCACTTGAATTGTTGCCAGAAAATTACTAGGATTTTGCAGTATTTTATGGATTTTAATACTTTTTTTATCTCCTTCTTCGGCTTTTTGTTCAATTCGCTTTCGATTAATCGAAACCAAAGCCATCTCACTGGCAGAAAACATAGCGGTTAAAATCGTTAAAACAAATAAAATAAGAAATTGTGTGATAAGCGACTGACTCTCCGGGTCACCGTTCATTATATATAAACTCCTTTACTGAGAGATCATTAACAGGTTCTTAGATAACAACTATGCTGAAATGTTAGCATATATGTCTTACTACTCTCAAGTTAAAAAAGGATTTAACCTTTTCTCTTCACCGATTGTTGTTGCTTGGCCGTGTCCTGGAAAAATTTTAAACTCCTCCGGAAGAATAAGTAACTTTTGCTTGATGTTTGTTACTAGCTGATCCAAATCTCCTGTAGGCAGATCAACTCTTCCAATCGTTCCCTTAAATAAAGCATCGCCAGTGAATAAAAACTTATCAAAGACAAAGCTTATACCGCCAATCGAATGCCCCGGAGTTAAGATCGCTTGAAAAGTTATCCCGCCAAAATCGTACTCTTTATCCTCAACAAAAAATTCATCAGCTTTATCTACCACGACATCTTCCATATCTTGATGCCGAAATAGCCCAGAAAGATTCATCTGTGGAGTGTAAAGCCAACTTGCTTCATTTTCACTGACATATACGAAAAATTTGGGATATGCACGACGAAGAACGCTAATCCCCATAATATGATCATAATGTGTATGGGTTAATAAAATAGCTTGAGGCTCTTTGCCAATTTCTTTCATTGTCGCAAGCAGCGTATCTTCATCACTTCCAGGATCGATGATTAAAACAGCCTTTTCATTGAAAACAAAATATGTATTTTCGTTAGCTACTTGATTTCTCACACATCTAATTTCTAGCATATCAAACCTCCTTCTTTTCTTTATTTTTGACATCGTCAGCTTTCGACTTCTATTCTCCTAAAATTTTTTCCCAAGCATCTTTATAATTTTCATCAGTTCCGCCGATTCCAAATTTATATGTACTTGCTTTTGCACCTGTTTTGGCATAAAAACTTTCAACACTCTCTCCTGGCGTTTCCACTTCTTGACCATTAACCGTAACTTTACTAGGCTTTTCGCCAGTTTTTTTATTAACCGTGGACTTGATCACACTGGAATCCAAGCTGAACTTTTTATCTAAGCCTAAAATATTTGGATTTGCGGCATTAATGGCATAAACCAAGTAAGCTAAATATTGGGAATTATTTGTATATCCAGACATTTTATCCATCGAATGATTATCATCATAACCAGACCACGAGCCAATGGTCATTTTCGGTGTTGAAACAACTAACCAAGCATCTACATAATCATCACTTGTCCCTGTCTTACCAACCCAATCTCCACCAACCGCATTTTCCTCCAAAAATTCTTTAAACTGCGTGGTCTTTTTACTGTTAATAACCTCTCGCATTAAATTATTCATAATCGAAGCTGTTGCTTTGGAAAATACTGTCACAGGTTTTGCTTTATGTTGATAAATAATTTTTCCATTTGCTTCAGTAATTTTTTCAATCAAGTATTTTTTCTGGTAAACGCCGTCATTGGCCAAAGTTTGAAAACCATTAACTTGCTGTATTACCGTTGTTTCAGCGCCACCACCCATTGGCAAAGACTCAATACTATAATCTTTAATAGTAAAACCCATTTTCTTCATATAAACGCAAAGGTCTTCCTGAGAACGCAGTGTTTTATATATCCAATATGCAGGAATATTCCATGAATTTGATAATGCATCCCGCGTGGACATAAATTCATCTGTTCCTTTTGAATCGACATGCATAATCTCTTTGCCGTTAGCGTACTTAGTTGGATAATTCGAAATTCTACTTTCAGAGCCAATCAAGCCGCTTTCAATTCCTGGTCCATATACTAATAAAGGCTTAATTAAAGATCCCGGAGAGCGTTTTGTGTCAAAAGCATGATTGTTTTGATTAACTTTATAATTACGTCCACCCACAAAACCAATAACCGCTCCTGTAGCATTATTCATTAAAACATTACCACACTCAACATTTGCGCCTAGTAAATATCCGTAACTATCGACAGCGTTTTGCATAGCATTATAGATATTTTCATCAATGGTTGTTGTCACTTTTAAACCTGAAGATCGTAATTTTTTCTGCGCTAGTTTAACATACTTATCATACGTTTTTTTATCATTTAGATCAGTTTTTTTTAAGTGATCTTTCTTGGCCAACTCATGAGATAAAACATCAACAGCTTCACGAAACGCCGTATAGTAAAGATAACTTTCTGTATGCTTTGTCGTTTCTTGAGATTGAATAAAATCCTGCTTTAAATCATACTTCTTGGCCTTTTTATATTCTTCTTTTGTAAGATAATGCTTGCGATACATATTAAATAAGACAGTTTGCTGACGACTAAGTCCAAATCGCAAGTAACTCTTCGACTTGATCTGTCCATTTCCATCATAAGGACTGTAAACAATCGGACTCTGTGGCAAGCCAGCAATAAAGGCTGCCTGGGGAATGGACAGCTCGGAAGCCTTTTTGCCAAAAATTCCCTGTGCAGCTTCTTCAACACCAGCGATATTTTCACCCTTACTGTTGCGACCAAAAGGTGAAACGTTTAAATATGTTGTTAAAATTTCTTGCTTGGAAAAATTTTTTTCAATTTGCTTAGCAATTAAAATCTCATTCACTTTTCGTTTAAAAGTTGTCTCTGAAGAGAGGATTTGCTGTTTTACCAACTGCTGCGTTAATGTCGAACCTCCAGAGAACTCCCCTAAACCTACAACATCTGAGAGCATAGCTCGAAACACTGCTTTAGGCACCCACCCTTTATGTTCGTAAAAATGCTCATCCTCTGTGCTGATTACAGCTTTTTTTACCATCTCCGCAATTTCTTTTTCCTTCACACGCGTACGTACTAAATCACTTTTAATGGTAGAAATCTCATTGCCATTTGCATAGTTCAATGTCGAAACCTCAGAAATTTGATTTATTTCTTTCATTAGCTGCGTTTTTGTCGGTATCTCTGTTTTAGAAATAAGATACGCAAAATAACCTACACCAATCCCTGCAAATAATGAACCAAACAATAAAACAAGCACTACGCCAATCATAAATAATGCGCGTACCACTCGCATACTGATATTTAAGCCAATTAAAGCTTCCCTAAAACTTTTCTTTTGTTGCTTGTTGTTCATAACTTCCTCAAAGATAGCGATCAATATCTATTATCTTAACACAGATACTCATTATCAATGATTACAGTAAGGCTAAAAATTTAATGTCGCTGCTCAGTGATAATGTCTTGATAGATGTTCATCGAAAATGTCCCAAAGCTAAAAAAATTTTTTCTTAAAATTTAGTAAATTTATACTTAACTAAATTTTGAGTAGGGAAAT